>JAZNMQ010000050.1:0-13366 GCA_045579745.1 Candidatus Flemingiibacterium sp.
AGTTGCGTTATTATAAAGAACTGTGTTGTTGATAATATCAACATTATCGCTTCTGAACGCATGAATACCCGAGCCGCCGTTTTCATAGGAAAGGTTGTTCATAACGAGAATCTTTCCTTGATAGCCGCCTGTAGAGTCGAGGATAAAGCCGTTACCGTCGCTGAGGCGCTTGAGCTGGAGCCAAGGCAGGAAGTGACGGTTACCTGCCGCGATGCAGTTGCGGAAGATAATCTTGTAGCCCGTATCGTCGTCGATGTCGATATTTCCGAGCGTGCTGTAGCCTGATGTAGCATAGATGCTCCACCAACCGTTATTTATGGATGTGCAGTGCTCAATTGTAACATGGTCGCAGAAGCGAACACCGATGCCGCATCCGGGAAGCATGTTTGCCGTACAGTTGCGAACGATGATGTGGTTCGGAACTATAACTGCAGGGCAATATACTCCGCCCTCAGCTCTGTGTGCGCCCGAGGTATGAGGACCGATAGGCTCGATGGTGATACCGTTTGTCTGAGTTATGCTGACGTCGTGGCCTGCGGTATCTCTGATACCGGTAAGCTTTTCGTAGTAGATATTCCAAGCGTAGTCATAATCAATCTCATCCGCACGAGCTTCAACCGTCAAGCCGTCAAGAATGACATAGTAGCCCTGAAGCATGATAACATTCCACTCACCGACGGATTTAAGCACGGGATTTTCGCCTTCAGCCGCCTTGTAGGTGATCCATGCCTCGGGAAGACCCGAATTTGTGAGGATGAACGGACCGTCGTGCATGAAGTTTTCATCCTTATTATAGCAGTACGGAACCTTGCTCTCATGGATAATGATCGTATCGCCGGGTCTTGATTTATCGTGTGCGGCAACTATGGTTTTAAGCGGCTTTTCCTCGGAAAGACCGTCATTGTCGTCGGAGCCGATATCGCCGTTTACGTAATAGGTAAGATTTGTCGGCTTGTAGCAAACGCGGATCTCGATTCTTGTCATAAATTCGCCGCCCTTGCCGTCCTCGGATTTAATGAAGAAGTTAACGCCGACGGGGTCTGCTGTTTTGTTGTAATTGAGGGGATCGCGCTTTATGTAGTCAGGCTTTACGAAATCCTCATTCGGAGTTGTGTAGCTCCACTCACCTGTTTTGGCGTCGAGTGTTACCTTGCCCTCACATTCGGGAAGCTCGCCAACAAGTGAGTATGTAATCTCATCGCCGTCGATGTCATAAACATTGATCTTTCCGCTAATAGCCGAGCCTTGTACTATCGAATAGCAGTAGATTTTTCTGCCCATCGGAGGTGTGTTGACATGAGCCGCAACCTTGGGGTTGTTGATGTAAGCTCTGCCGAGTCCAACCACGGCTCTCTCTCTCCAAACCTCAGCCCATGCTTCCTTATACCAGGAATTCATCGAGTTGCTCGTGCCTGCCATAATGTCAAAGCCGAGCTGTGTATAGTTGTTTCTCTGAGCGTAGCCGTCAACCACGGGAGTGAGCTTTTCCCACGGGAATGCGCAAATGAGGAAATAACCGCCGTCAAGCTTTATCTGCTTGGTAATAATACCTGCCAAGCGTTCATCAATATACGTCGTTTCGAAATCGGGAGTTCCGCTCCAGAATGTAATGCCGTTCTGAGTCGGCTTCCAGTTAAACAGCCAATCGTATTGATTCTTGCCGCCGCTTGCGTGATTGTCACCGTCAATAATAACCTGAACGATCGGCGGATATTCGCCCTCTGCATCCTTTATAACATTTTTAAATGCCGCCTTGGGGTCATCAACCTTTACTCCGAGATACAGCATCTTGTTGTCGCAGAGCATGCCATAGCTTGCTGTAGCTCCATCGTAGCCTTTAATATCGATAGAGTTTGAAAGATCCCAAGCAGAAAGGTTGAGTGTTCCGTCAAGTGCAGGCGTTCCTGCCGATGCAACGAGCGCGGATTTTTCATTATAAAGATAGAGCGAGCCCCATGTTGCAGGCTGAGCGTAGTGGTTGTCCACATTCCATGTAAGCTCCTGTCTGTCGCTCTTTAAATCGTTATCGTTGTCGTTGTTGCAGACCTCAAGACCGATAACAGTACCCTCGGTGGGCTTTTCGATTCCGAGCGATGCGAATGGGATGTTCATTTCAACGCTGAAGCCGCTGTTTGTAAGCTTTGTAGCGTACAGGAAGCCTTCAATCATTGAATCGCCGCCTGCATCGTTAGAACCGCCCTGAATAAGGATGCGTCCATCAAATTGAATATAGATGTGATACGCATTTTTTGAAAATCTTTCGCCCTTTTCGTTAAGACCGTCAACAAAAATCTCAATTGAGTCGTTTTGGAAAATGTTTTCAGCGATAAACGAAGTAACTATATGCGAATCTATAACATCTACAGCAATGCTCAGATATTTGTCAGTCCATTTTGTATCAAAACGGCAGAAGTTGTTCGGAGTGGTTGCCTCTGCGCAGCGGTTAACCTCATAACGAAGCTCGCCCCATTCGCTAAGGTCACCGTCTACAACGACAGCCGAGCCTTCAACGGTTGTATCGGATACGGAATATTTTTTCTTCTCGTACTTTAGAGCAATGCCCTTTCCCTCATAAGCAGGGATCGCCTCTGCCCTCTTTGAAGCCGCAAATTCACGCGGTGAAAGATTTGTAAAATCAGCCATGATGTTTCTCCTTTTTCAGATAAGACTTGAATTTGAAAATTGCCTATTTATTCAATTATAACTGATATTTTACGCAATGTCAATAGATTTTGTTAGTTTAAAATGTTCGTTTTTGGTTCAATTTTACTCATACAGAAAAATAACGCCGAGCTTAGGTGAGGGGCATAAAACAGATAATCCGACCTATGGTTACGATCACAAGTCGGATTTTTATTGTTTCGATTCAGCAGTATCCAATGCTCCCTCTGATAAGGGAGCATTGGGTGTGGTGCAAAACCGCATATAACGCATTACGCCGAACGGTGTATAGAAGTGCGCACTTTATCTATTGGTCAAATCGTATGCTTATATTTGATTGCACTGATTAACATACATTTCTTGATAGTCTAAAATATCCTTGCAAGGGTATTCCGGGCATTTACTACAAGCATCTGTGTCATGCTCTATGCAACACTTTTTGAACGGGCACTCTTTGCACAGTTCAAATACATTCTTTGATTTACCACCGTTGCAGTTGAATTTTTCAAGAGGAATTTCGAGTCCAAATCTCTGTTTATAAAAACTCTGAGCCTGTCTACGCAGGTCATCATTATTGGTTTGCGTTGCAATATAGGTAACACACTTTGAGCAATCATGACCACAGTAACACGGCAGACCGAACAACTTATTCATCCGATATGTACTGTCTGTGATTCTTGTCGTTTTATCCCAACGATCAGACAACGGAAAATATACTCCATCTTTTGCCTTTTCTCCAAAGTCCCATTGACCATTATCATTACGGTTGGTATTGATCCAATCCATAACGAAAGTTAGTTTTTCTTTCGCCAGATCGTATCGAGACAATACTTCTATTGCAGCGATATAACAACTTGCCTTTCGTGAAGCAAATGTTTCTGGAAGTTTATTTAGCGGCTTGTCATAAATGTAGTACATTCCATTCGGTTTCGATAAGTAATAGTCCAAAAACAAACCTTCTGTTTTGGGTGATAATACACCCGGAAGCAACGCAGCATGATAGAACATACCAAATCCAGTTTCAAATCCACTCCTAGGTTTTCGTCCTTTCCACTCTGTAAACGCCGCAATATCATCTGCTATGCTATAACTACCGCTGGCAAAAGCTTTTTCAACGATTTGTGCCCATTGGTATGCCACTTCAAGAGCAGTTTGATTTTGCGGCTCAAAGATTCGTAACCAAGCTGCCAACATGAGTTTTTCAAAGAACACCCAATCGTGTTTCTTTTCTGAGTAATTATCAATGCCAAGCTCACCCTTGATACATTGTTCCATGCGCATAAGTACACGCTGAATAACTTCATCTTCGGCTGTGTACCCAAGATAATAGAGCCTTCGTATTGCCTGCTCGGTTGTATAATTTTTTCCGGGAACTGGGCAACTAAGTGTGTGAAAATTACCCCATAGGCCATCTTCTCGCCGCTGTGAAAGAATTTGTTCTACCCATTTACCATTTCGATAATTCATTGTTTGCTTTCCTTTTATACCGCCGTGAATTAAACTGTTTTACGGACATCCGCCATTGGCTCGGCGGAGATTTTATTCACCAAATGAAATTGGTTTTTGAGAACTCTCCGTTATCGATCAGTATATCCTGCGAGGTCATAGACTTGTTTATTACGGCTGTAAAATACGCCCATTCGGCGATTTCCTCAGCCGACGCCCATTTTTTTAACATCGTTTCATCGAGCACCTGAGCCCAAAGCTCGGGCGAGTCGATAATGTGCCGATTAAGCTCGGTAATAACGCCTCCCGGCGATAAGCTGTTGCAGGTCGCGCCGAATTTTGCAATACGCGAGGCAACATTTTTCATATATGTGACCATTCCGCCCTTGCTTGCAGCGTATTCGGGGAACTCCGCACCGGTCGTCGCGCTCGCCGAGGCGATAAAGAGAACGCTTTTGATTCCGTCGCGAACGCCGTATTTTTCCGTAATATTGATGCTTCCCTTAAGATTGACCTCGATATCTCTGCCCGAATCCTGCACTCCTGCGTTGTTTATCAAAATGTCAACATCATCTATTAAAGGGAGCGATTCCGAGCAGATATCGCATTTAATGTGCGTGTAGCCCTTGTCAGGAATCGTCGCATCGCAGATATCCATGCCGACGACATCATGCCCCATGGCGAGAAATTTCACCGCGATCGCGCGTCCGATTCCGCTTGAAGTTCCCGTTATAAGCACCTTCATTTTAGTTTTTCTCCATTTCATTTATATATTTTGAGATATATTTATATATCTTAGATATTCTCTGCCAACACCCTCACGCTTCCATTTACCGCAGATTTTAAAGCCGAAGAATGAGAAAAGCACCTCGCAGAGAAGCTCGATCGCCATTCCCACAGCCGCGCACATAACGCATTGTGTGAGCGTCCATCCGAAGAAAACATGGCTGACAACGAGCGAAAAGGTGAAATTGTCAACAAACTGACCGACGGCGGTTGACACATACGAGCGTGTCGCATAAGCCGCAAATGAGTCGGGCTTTTTATAAAACGCCTTGCCGATTAGTCTGTTAAGCGTATTGTTGACAAGCGCAGACAACAAAAACGCGAGCGAGCTTCCGAAAAGTATGTACCAGGTTCCGCCAAAGGTATTGTTGAGTGCCGAGTTGATCAGCGCCTCGCTCCCCTCGACATAAGCCTCAGCCCATTCGCCCGGCACTCTGCTCACCAAATAAAACAGCCCGCAAAGTGATAGGTTGATAAGCATTGCAAGCACGGAGAGCTCGCTTGCCGCCTTGGAGCCGAAATGCTTCACGGTAATGTCCATCGTTAAAAAGGTGAACCAGGAAATTAGCATTCCGCAGTCGAGCGCGAGCCAATCAAATGGAAGCGCAATCGACTTGTTAGCAAGCAGATTCATCGAAACGACAGAGAGCACGAACAACGTCAAAAGCATCGACGGAACGGATTTTAACAAAAGCTCAAATTCATATAATTCATGTTTGATTTTGCGTATCATAAATTCCCCTTTGAAATCAAACAGCCCGCAAAAACAAAAAAGAGCGCAATGCGCCCATAAAACTCCATAGTTTTGTTTATAGACAGGATGGTCGCGAACTGTCTGTATTATGTTATCATTCTATCATACTTTTAAAATCTTGTCAAGAAAAAAGCGTATAAAAAGCCTCACAAATGGCTTTTTCGCAATAATTTGGCATTCATAACTAAGCCTTCGTCGGTGATAATAATAGCAGAGTCGGGCGATAACGTCAGGCTCACTTAACAGAGCGGTTTTGCCCGACACGTCGTGGTAGAATCGTTCGATAATATAGATATTTTTTAACAAGGAGAAAACAATTATGTCAAGCAACAGCAAGTATGTTGTTCCCGAAGCGAAAGCCGCTCTCGAACAGTTCAAGATGGAAGCAGCCAATGAAGTAGGCGTTAACCTCAAGCAGGGCTACAACGGCGAAATTACCGCAAGACAGGCAGGCTCTATCGGTGGTCAGATGGTCAAGAAGATGAAACCCGTACGATGCGCGAGATTCGAGAGGGAAAATCGCATCGTACGGGGGCATAAGGTTTCAGTAAAATATGAGTTTTCTCTGGTAGTATAGCTTATCAGTTCTTCAAGCATCCAATAGGTACTACATAGACACCATCGGCACGTCGATAGGCATAATCGCCAATTCCCGTCAGCACCATCAGGAAAGATGGAGCGTTCATTTTATCGGTATCTATTTTTCTCTCCAGAGCTTTTAAACTTGCCGCGCCTTCTTCGATGAGCTTATCACCACCAAGCTTAACTTCGATCAGTCCATATTTCCCGTTTCGCAAATGAATTACCGCATCGCATTCCTGACCATCTTTGTCCCGATAGTGGTAAACCTCTCCGTTCATGGCATCTGCAAATACACGCAAATCACGAATGCATAAAGTTTCAAAAAGCAAACCAAATGTATTTAAATCGTTTATCAGGTCATTTGGTCCGATGCCCAGAGCCGCAACCGCAATGGAAGGGTCGACATAGTACCGAGTATCAGAAGACCGGATAGCAGTTTTTGAACGCAGATTGGGATTCCATGCAGGCATATCCTCTATGACAAAAATCTTACGAAGAGCGTTGACATAAGACGCCACTGTTTCTTCGTTGATCGGCGCTTCAGCATTGGCAGCAATATCCTGTGCAAGCATGGTGTTAGGCACTTGACCGCCTTGATTTCTTGCATAGGAACGCATAAGTCTGCGGACTCTTTCAGGATTTTTTTGTACATTATCTGCCCGGTTAATATCCGAGCGAACAACGGCATCGTAGTAATCCATCGCCTGATCTAAGGCAATTTCATCACACATATCTACCGCCTGCGGCCATCCGCCTCTACACACAAGGAATGCCAGACGGTCAATGCTCAGATCCGAGTCTCCGTCAATTTCTGTCGTTCCGGCAAACAATTCTTTTAGACTGACATCGCCGGTAGAATCCCCTGATTCATATAGGCTCATAGGTCGCATGGTCAACCAGGTGAAACGACCTGTACCGGAGTGTGTAATCTCCCTGGTGTCAACGGGGACAGCAGAACCGGTAAGAACAAACTGCCCGAGCTCTCTGCGATGGTCAACTTCAAAGCGAATAGCATCCCAAAGTTTTGGTGCAAGCTGCCATTCGTCAATCAGTCTCGGCGTATTTCCCTTGAGAAGCCTCTTGGGATTCAGCTCTGACATGGTGATATTCTGTTCTTTCTTTTCCGGATCATCCATATACAGGACACTTGCAGCGATCTGTTCAGCAGTGGTGGTTTTTCCACACCACTTAGGACCTTCAATCAACACAGCACCCTTGCCTTCCAATTTCCGTTTCAAAATATCGTCTGCAATGCGTTTTCTATAATTCATTATGTCAAGCACCTCTTTTTTCATCCTTGTTAGTTATATTATACCTCACAGTCGTGAATAAATCAAGTGTTTTCCGACGATTGGCGAATTATTTTTCCGACGATTGGCGACTTTTTGCACCTAAATTTGGCGTCTAATTAATCCGAGAAATGTCGAAGTTGGTTGAAAACGTTTTGTATTGGTTTCGTTCAAGCTTTACACCTCTCGCCTAAAACAGGGTGTTTACCATAAAAATCACCTGAAAGACATAGAGATTTATTTAAAAATATACCATGAATGTGTTTTTTGGATGAGACAGGGATTATTTGGGGCTTACGCACTGTGAGGAATCTATCGAGATTTCTGTAAAAGAAAACGCCCCGACAGGGCGTTTTTCGACAGACTGATCCCTCGGCAAAGCCGAGGGATATAAGATCGATTTTAATCAGCCATAAAGCTGTAATACTGCTCTGCCTTTAGGATAGCATCATCAAGATCTCCGGCATAAAGGAGATTACCGAGATGGATCTTTTCGTGATTCTCGATATCCTTTATATCCACAACGGTATTGTGCAGCTGCGCCGTAGTATTGGCAAAGCACTTGACTGCATCCTTTGTATCATTTTCTTTCAGATTGATATTCAGCAGCTTCAGATTCGGAATGTTTTTGAAATTTTCCCACTGATGCTTTGAATCCGCACAGCAATGGATGCCGATAGCTCCGTATCTGTTGGAAAACTCATGCAATTCTTCCTCGTAGAACTCCTTGAACATGTCGCTGCTAACAATGCCGACCTCATCCTCGGACATGGTGATTCCGTACGGCATGTAATATCTCGGATAATGCGCGATGAAATCCCGTCCGTACCGTCTGAACCATTCATCGAGGAATTCAAACATCAATTCCTTTACCATGCACGCCAATTCTTTGATTGCATTCTCCTCATCATACATAGCCGCATAGAGATCGTTCTTATCCCAAATCAAAGCAACCACGTCCATCGGCGTCTGCATGTCTGGAAGTCCGAACAAGAGATCGTCTCCCACCTTTGCGCGAAGCTTGTCTGCGGTATCAAAGAACTCCATAAGATGTGCGACGTTCTCAAGCTTTGGCATCTTGATCTTGTACCATTCGCTCACATCGCTGATTAATGGCATAGTAAATGCGGCATGGCTTGCGGTCCGTTGGATCTCGCATCCAAACGCCTGCGCAAAAATTCCCGTACCGCCCGATATCGGAATGTGCGGCACCGTGTTGTCATTAAGCTTCTCCATATTCTCAATCGAACACATATATCTGTGGTACATGGATTCGATCTTTTCTTCCTTGATTTTCATATTGTATGTCTTTTTTAAATCAATGGAGTAGGATACGAGCAGAAGTCTGTTGATGGGGCTTTTCAGATCATAAAAGTCCAGCCATTTCTGTTTTCTTTTTTCAATTAAGCTATTCATCTTCACCTTCACCTCGGTTAAATGCACCCATTATGGTATGTCGCCTTATTTTAACATTTATTTTGCCTCTTGTCAAGAACGTCTGACAAATATACTATCAAAGCGGTGTTGTTACCCGTATATAAAAGAACTCAAACGCCTTGCAGCCTCTGCAATATCATACGAAAGGATAGCCATTTTGTTGTACCATGCGAATTTGTAGGAATCCGAAAAGGGGAGGTTCGCAGTTTCTATAGTGAACGTGCTTTTACTTGATACTATCGAGGTAGCCAATGACGTCAGAGTTACCATATCGATATTTGTGGTGACGATCGATGTGCCGTATTCAACAAGCTGAAGTATCTCTGTGAGGGATTTCTGGTTGAGCACAGTCTGTATGATAGCGGTGATAACGTCACGCTGACGTCTTGTTCTGCCGAAATCGTTGTCGACGGAACGGTTTCTCATGTGAGTCAGTGTCATGGAGGGACTTAGGTGATTGATTCCGACCGTGTAGCTTGTGCCGTAGTTTGAATTGTAAAAATCGACCTCTGCCCGAGTGAGCTTCACGTCAACTCCGCCGATGTGATCTACAAAAGCCTCTGTTCCGCCCATATCAATAACAACAAAGCGCTGAATATCAAGATCGAACAGCTGATTTACTGTATTAATCGCAAGTCCGACTCCGCCAAAAATGTAAGCGGTGTTGATGCGGTTCCAGCCATATCCCTCGATCGGAACAAGTCCGTCTCTGAGCAGAGATATCATCTTAGCCTCGCCGGTCTTCTTGTTGTAGGACAAGACGATCATTGTATCGCTTCTTCCGCGGTCAACCTTGACATCGCGTGAATCGGTGCCGAGAAGCAGAATGTTCATGACGTCCGGATCCTTCTGCTTGACCGCATAGATTGGCACGTTCTTATATACTGAAAGCTTGCCGCCGGAGCCGCCTGACCCGGTTAAAGGAAGTGTTTCAACAGGCTCGGTGACGACCGGCTCAGTTTCCTGCGGGGCTGTTACAGAGGGCTCGGTTTCGGACGGCTCGGTCACCGGTGGATCGTTTTCCGTGGTATTTGTATCCGAAGGCTCCGTTTCGGACGGCTCGGTGACATCCGGCTCGGTTTTCTCCGGCGGAACATCGTCAAGCTCAGGGTAATCCGGCATTACATAGGAATCAGGGTGCTCAACAATGTCTACATGCTCATAGACGGAGTTATACTGATATGCGGCATAACCGACTGCGATTCCAACGCACGCAAGAATCATCAGTAGGATTATAATAATGGCTATCAGTACGCTCTTTTTGGTTGGTTTTATTTTCAAATGAATCATCTCTTTTCGGTTTTTGCTTTGCTGTTGTGAAATAATGAATAAAACAGTATATAAATATTCGGTGAAGCGAGTAATGCTTCAGGCAACAGATTTTCATTATATTGTATCACGTTTTTGCAGAAAAATCTACATGAATTTATGAATTTTCCGTTTTATCAGTAATGCGAACATGACAATCATACTGCCCACTGACTTCGAAGATTGGTGGGCAGGATTCGCATTCTTTTATATGAAAGAATCGCTCCCCGTATGGTTTGCAAGGTTCCATTCTGGTTGGTATTCGTTAATGCCTGCCGAGCAGGATGGTCTATTTTCCGCTGTGGTCGTCCTTTAGTAGGTATACAAATTTCCCATTACCACGCATGACTACCAGTAGCAAGGAGACTGTCAATATCAGCAAAAGCGTTCTCAATACGTTCTGTGTGGTATTCCCAATATCCCTCAAAAATCTTCTGGGTTATGCCGTGAGCATCCCATTCCTTGATAACAGCTCCTGTCGTCTTCTCCTTATGCTGGGCGTATCGTTCAATCAAAAAAAGAAAGAATTTCATTTTTTCACTCATGCTACTCACCTCTGATATAAATGGAATTACGGGGATCGCCTGTGATCCGCTCAACTTCCCACATATCAAATATGGCTCTTTCACTGAAATCCCACATTGCATATTCGGGATCTTCAAGCATTTCGTGGGTCTTGGAGGTCAGGAAACTACGTACAGCATCCATCGGTTCCATATCATATTTTTCAATAATTCGCTGTATCACGCACTTGTTGTAGTAATCCAGCGTAAAGCAGTGAGTCTTTGTCATAAGGCAATTACCTCCGTGCAGCGAAGCATGGAAAGAGCCTTATCAGTCTTGAAAGTGTATTGATCTTTAAAGTTCTGTGGCAATAAGCGTTTTATTGTTTCCTCTTCATCATAAAAGCCATCCAGGAATAGAGTGATGGTGGGCATCGTCTGGTCATTTGCAACGGGTCCGATAACCACATCATATTCATCCGCTACCGCTACGCTTTTTCGGTTGGCAGCAACATATCGAAGCCACTCCACATTTGCGCTTTCAAAGCGCAGTACCCGGAGGGACTGCATAACATCATCTGCTATCTTATAAACAGATACAATAGGACTACCGACTCCACGGCGCTTTGCAGTTCTTTGCGCCCAATTGGATGCCTGCGCCAAATCGCTTGTTGTGTAGAAACCATTACCGAAATCCAATTCACGTTGAGCCTTCAGTAGTCTGGTTTTCTGTACTTCAACATTGCTCCCGTGATACAAGATCATTTCATGCCCTCCTTTCATGCAGTCACATTCATATAGACATACTAAACCTATTGTACTGATATTATAGCACAATCTCATCAAAAATGCAACCCCTATTGGTTCTTCACTTGAAAACATTTCGTAACATTTTCTTAATCTTCGTGCTTTCCCCCTCTCCTACTCGCTTCCCGTCTCGCCTTCGCCGCATCCCAGGTCTCTCTGCTTACAATCCCCACATGGTGATTCGCTGCATACTTCAGCTTCCGTCCTCATCGATCTTACCTCCGTTATTTTTGTCACACGCATGTGTGCAGGAATAGTATATCAAACTATTTTGTCTGATTTTTGAAGTGGAGCTCTCTTCCGGCACCGTGGGGCTATTTCGCCGTGCAGTTGGTGCTATGGGAGCGATTTATGCACCGGTGAAGCAATTATAAAAGATATAAGTATTTTCACTTAAAAGCATAAAAAGCGCCGCCGAGCAGTTGTCCTCTGACTTCTACTCAAGCGGCGCATATTTTATTTCTCCGTCACACCTGCTTCTCAATGCTGGAATTGCGGATTTTCACGTCAGGATACCCTTCTCCGGGGTCAGCACCTTCCTTACCGATGCACACAGGAACCCAGTCCGTCATCACCATTTTCAGAACAGCATACAGCTTGTCATCAACTACCACCGTAGGTTCCTCAATTACTTCTCCCCACCATGCCGCTCTATCCTGCCGTAATTCTTCCTGCTCAGCTTTATACTTCTCAATCTCTGTGCGTTCCTCCGGCAGCATGATCTGTTCCGGTCTCAGCGGAAGCATCATGTCCGTTTCATTGGAAGGTCTGATCTCTCGGTCTTTATCATCCAGAATTTCCAGTTTTTCTTTCCAGTAACACATTTTGATGAGTCGCTCTGCCATTTCAGCACCATGTTCGGAATCCTTGTAGAAATCCACACCGTTTGCATCCCGCGGGTGAACGTTTCGAGAGTAATACTCACTGTTATCGTAGAAGATTTTTTCCAGCTTAATTCTGATCTTCCACTTCGGCGTTACATCACCGCGGACATTATCGGATACGCGATCACCGCAGTCATAACCGTAATCACCGTGTTCATCACCACAATCTTCTCCAGTACAACCGAAGGCTCCCTTCTTGCAACCAAAGTCATACAGGTAGATCAGCTCATTGGTAAAGGGATACGGAACATTCGCGCCTCCACGACATAACATGAACAGATTTGCCGCCTTGTCAGCATGTTCCCGCCAGCGTTTCGTCAATATAGCGTCTTCCTCCCAACGTCCCGCTCTCATACGCGCCTGCATGACCCGATATACATCATCCGCTTCCTTCAAGGCCTGCTGCGCCTTTTCCAGCGTCAGCATCTCATCGAGCAGTTCCGTCTCGGCCGTTTCAAGATAATCTTCAAAATTCCATGCCGTGATCTCTTCGGATCGAAGCGCCATCAACTGCACTAAGCTCAGACTTTCCAAAACATTGTTGAACGGGAACTGCCAGCCTTCGACATCACAGAGTCCCGCACCATTCATTTCCCCGAGACTGTATTCCTCCGGTGCCCCCAGTTCCGCCAGCTTATCGAGCATCTCTTCAGAAGTGTGCGAGTCAAGTGCAGGATCGAGTTTGTGGAAGTCAATCACCCGATCACCAAGCCACTTCCAGATACGATACTGGTTATCTGCATAGGAGTACCCTGTACCGGCATCGGTATTCCAGGTGTCGTTGTACTTATCCTTCAGCCAGGTGCGGATGCTCTTCTTCCCGTCGTAATCATCATCCCAGTACAGTTCCGAAGTATTTTCAAACGGAAAACGGAACAGAACACCGCAAAGGCGGGCGTAGGTGCGGAG
>JAZNMQ010000051.1:0-36526 GCA_045579745.1 Candidatus Flemingiibacterium sp.
TTAGTCTATGCGGTTCAAATATGTCCACAGTTTTGGCGCTGTGGGGAAGAAAAAAGTGAAATATTCGGCGTTGCCGAATGTGAAATAATTCACTTCGTGAATTGTGAAATATTGCTCCCTTTTGTCGCGATGTGAAATGAAATTTGCCCACATTCGCGTCAGCGAATATTTCACATTTGCGAAGCAAATATTTCACAGCGAAGCTATTTCACTTGCCCGAAGGGCAAATTTCGTTGAAAAAAGCACCTGCTCGCGCAGGTGCTTTTTTCTGGCAGGGATAGTTGGACTCGAACCAACGAGTGCAGGAGTCAAAGTCCTGTGCCTTACCGACTTGGCGATATCCCTATAACATAGGTATTATACCACAACAGAAAAGGTTTGTCAAGAGCTAACGATAATTTTCCCCATATTGTTGACAGAACGCGCAAAGCGTGCTAAAATTGATTCAACCTACCAAATACGGAGGAAATTGTATGTCAAGCAACCACCCCCTTATTCAGCACGATTCGCACTATATCCGAGGCTATATGACGACGAGCGTTTCGCTCGATATGTTCAGAATCACACGCGTCGTTGATACCGGAAGCGAGGGCGAATTCGACTGGCTAGTTAATAACCGCAAATACCGCGTAAAAAAAGGCGATTTTATGCTCTTTAACAACACCGACCTTCGTATGCCGATTATCAAAAATAAACCGTCGGATATTCTTATTGAGATCATCCGCTTCTCGCCGATCGCGCTCTTTAACGGAACCGAGCTGCTCGATATTTATTATAACACAAATCGTACGCATTATATCCCCTCAGAGCTTGCAGACAGCCTTATTCCAAGCTTCGAGCGAACGGCGATGGAATGTAAAAAAGGCGATAAATACAGCGAGGATGCCGCCTCTGCCGCGCTGAAGCTGCTGCTTGTAGATATAGCAAGACTGCTTCCCCAAACAAAAACAGCCGAAACCAAGCCTCGTGACAGCACGACGCTTTCACATATGCACCTTCTAAATAACATCGTAAAATACATGAGCGAGCATATGAGCGAGGTGATTCGGATCAGTGATGTCACCGAACACTTCGGTATAAGCGAATCGCTCCTTTCGAAGCTCTTTCGCAGTATGCTCGAAATGAGCTTTCCCGAATATCTTCGCAGACTTCGCGTTAACAACGTAATTGCACTGATTTCAAACGGAAAGCTTGGCATAATAGACGCCGCGCTCGAATCAGGCTTCACAAGCGTTTCGGGCTTTTATAAAAGCTTTCAGGCGATTACGGGCACATCCCCGCGAGAGTTTATCTCAAATAAAAAATGCTGAAAAGTGGAATAAATATTTACTTTTGCTATTGAATGTTTCACGTTATAGTTGTACAATTAAGGTAGTAATATTTATTTTGGAGGATTCTATGAAAAAGCATTACGATTTATTAATCCTTGGCGCAACTGCGCTTGGCGTCGGCCTCGCTGAGGCACATCCCGAACTCTCATGCGTAATTTTAGAAACTTCAAGCTCAATCGCAGGCGAATTCAGCTCGGCATACAAGGGCGGCAGCGCTCATGAATACGAGCCGAAAAGCGCTAACGCCAAGGCTCTGCTCGATGATTTTCGCAACCGCAAGGCGATCGATGAAAAGGGTGAGTGGTTCCCTGCTATCTCGCCCATTATTTCAAATCATCTGAAGGCAACCGATGCTGACTGCTATTTCTTCGCGGCTCTCAAGGAAGTCGGCGCATGCGGCGATGGCTACAGCATCACGTTCAATGCTTTCGGAATCGATCACAGCTTCACAGCATCAAAAATCGTTGATACCACTTCACTCTTTACACTCGCTCCTTTCGTTGGCGAAAAGGCTCCCGAAATGCGCGAGTTCGCTTTAATGCACTATGATATCAATAAGAAGCTTCACAAAACCGTTGTTGATTCGGACGATATCGGACTTGCACGCAAGAAGCTTTATGAAAATAACACCAATATCCTGAAAGAAGCGTGGGAGCTTTCCTATACTCCAAAAGAAACCTCGCGTAAAGTCGGCGCGGCTGTTTGGATGCCGTCCGTCGGATGCGATAACTTCCTCGCAGCTTACGATGCAGGCGCATCTATGACACTTCCCGAGGGCGAATACATTGTGTCTGCGCCGAAGTGTGTTGACGACGGTGAATACGACATCATCGTTGTCGGACTCGGAACGGCAGGCGCGATTGCCGCTCTGACTGCTAAGGACGAGGGCATGCGTGTTCTCGGACTTGAAAATCTTCCTCTCGGAGGCGGAGTTGCTACGGCAGGCGCGGTTTTAACCTACTATTACGGCTACAAAGGCGGCGTTTATAAGAAGCTTGACGCTCGCGCAAATGAGCGCAACGGAAAATTTGCGTCAAGACCCTCATGGACTATCGGACCCGACCAGAAGGCAACCGAAATCGATTACTCTCTCGAGGGTATCGACCTTCGCTACAGAGCTACGTTTACAGATGTTATTCGCGAGGGTAACAAGGTTATAGGCGTTATTTGGTTCGAGAATGGCGTGAAGCATTCCGCAAGAGCTAAATTCGTGCTCGACTGCTCAGCAGATTCCGCCGTTTGCGTTAACGCAGGCTGCGAGATGCAGGGCGGACGCGAAATAGACGGCGGCTTCCAGCCCTATTCGAGCATGCAGCTTCTTGAAAACAGCGGCCTTGTTTCGGGCAGATACTGCGATAACGGCAGAATGAATCAGTATGACCCCGACGCGTTCGGCGAGGGCATTGTCAATGCATCATCATTCTATCTCCATTTGATGGATGATTACAGCCGTCACACATTCTTCGGCATCGTTCCGCTTATCGGACTTCGCGAGGGACTTCGAATCGTTGGTGAGGAGAATGTCGAATTTGGCCCGATGATCTCAGGCGGCTGGGCTAAGAATCCCGTTTACTACGGCTTCTCTAACCTCGACAACCACGGTCAGGACAACGCGCTTGAGTCGAGAATGTATCAGGACTGGAACACGATCTGCAGCCTTTGGGGCTACACCATTCCGATTCCGATCCCGATGGGCGCGCTCATTCCAAAAGACTTCGAGGGAATCCTTGCGGCAGGCAGAAATGTCGCTATCGACCACGATCTCGCTACAGGACTTCGTATGAAGGACGACGTTTCAAAATCGGGCGAGGCTGCAGCAAGAATTGCTGTTCATGCAATAAGAAACGGCGTTCGTGCGCGTGAGCTCGATGTAACAAAGGTTCGCGAGGATCTTTTCAAGTCGGAATGCATCAGACCGTCCGACGAAATTATCCGCATCGAAAAACAGCGCTACAACGAATTCCACGAGTTCCCGCTTTGGTGCGATGACGATGAAAAGATCGCCGAGGGACTTGCAACGGACGCTCCCGAATACTTCATGTGGTCGTCCTATATGAACAAGAAGCAGGATGTTCTTCTCTCTCTTCTTGACAGCGAATCGGAAAATGCCCGCACAAATGCCGCGCTTGCTCTCTCGCTTCTTGATGTCTGCAATGACAGGATGGTTGAGATCCTTTGCGCAAGTGCACTCAAGAAGGACGGCTATACTCCCGATGCAGGACGCAAATACGTCATGCCGCGCTCGGTTTCCGCGATCAACGCGCTCGGCAGAGTCGGTGCAGTCGGTGCGCTTCCCGCACTTTATGAGCTGATGGCTGACGACAGCTTCATTTCCACACTTCCCTTTAAGAAATCGGAATTCCTCGCCGATTACAACGATTATTTCTTCCAATATCGCTCAAACATTCTGACCTCGCTCCGTGACATCGCCGCAAAAAATCCCGAAAAGCGCGATGAGATCAAGGCTAAGGCGTATGAATACCTCGACGGCAAAACGCTCAGCGTTTCGCTCATGTGGTCAAGCGAAAAGATCGACTTCACAAAGACTATCCGTGGAATAATCGACAGCATCTGAAAAATTACATAATCTGAGGATTACATAAACAAATCGGCTCCCGATCTCAAAAATTCGGGAGCCGATGCTTTTATTTCTTGAATTTGTTCATGAGTCCGCCGAAAAGATTCTTTGCATCCTCGATGGCATCCTTAGCGTCGTCAAGCTTGTCCTTAGCATCGTCGATGCTCATTTTCGCCTTAACGCCATCGATGATCTTTTCGATAGCTTCATCGGGCAGGTCAACTCCAAGAAGCTTTTCGATAACCTTGATAGGCTCGCTTTTAAAGCTTGCAAGCAGGCTCTTGTCCTCTTTAAGCTTAGATACAACCTTTTCAATCATTTCTTTGATCTGTTCCATAATGTAGTCCTCCGTTGTTATATTAATCGCGCTTCGGGCATTTGCGCCATGAAGCGATTCGTGATATATGAAAATTATAACATAATTTATGGGGGGAGTCAAGCGGAAAATGAGTTCTCCTTTCGATATTTTTTGCTGAAAAATCTTGGTGATTTCACAAAAAGGTTGTTTTCGCTTTACACTTATGCATTGAATTATTCATAAAAATAATGTATAATAGTTATAGGTGGAAATTTCTGAGAAATTTTTCATCTAAGATATGTACATTCATAAGAAAAACTGGCATATTTATGAAAAAAAGTATATGTAAATGAGTTATTTGACAAAGGAGCGTGATTCTATGGAACAGATAATCATACTCATGAACTACCTAGCTATTTGCGGACTTCCAATATTTATAGGTTTTATCGTTCGTGTTTTGTTACAGCGTTTTAACAAAGCATTTTTAGTCACAGTAGCATTTGCGGTTTTATCGCTTGCAGCATGGGGGATTGCGATGGCTAACCCTATAGCCGGAAATGAAGCCTTCGGAATATGGGCATTACAAGTAACTTGTGCATTTGCGGCTTCTTTGCTAACGGGTATAGTATGCGGGCTAATAAAATTAGCCAGAAAGAAACTTGCTGAATAAACTCAATTTACTTGAACAGTTAAAAAGCTTAAGGGACTGTTGCAAGTTGAAAACTTGCGGCAGCCCCGGGCGCGAATGCGCCCAAATACGGCGATTTTTGTGTGCAATGCACACAAAAATGGAACCCTGAATGGGTGACAAGCTGTATTTTATGGGAGCTGTTGCACTTAAGTGCAACAGCTCCTTGTTATACGAAAATTTACTGCCGCACATTTGCGCGGCAGTAATGACTATATTCAGTTTGCGATTCCCTGTTGCATGGAACTATTTTTAGAATTCTACGTCCAAATATTACATAGACGATTAATTTTATCGCCACGTCAGGCGTCATAACAATAAAGGAAGTTGGGGGTTACATTATGGAAATGCTGCTTGTAGCAGTCATGTGGATCATTTTCATTCTCGGGCTGATTCTGCCGCCGGCGATTTTGTTTCTTTTTCTCGGGAGAAAGCAGGGCAAACGCAAACGCGCAGTTATTGTGTCAAGCATCCTGCTGATGACCGAACTGCTTCTTATCACGCTTATTACCATTCGCCCGCCGCTTTTCAACGCCTCGGGCAATGTGCTTTCGGATGAATCTGTGGAAACCGTGCTCTATGTGAGTAGTGGAAGATTCAACGACCGTACGCCAATCTTTCCGATTGCGGTCGTTGTTACCGAAAACACCCACACTCTGCTGCGCTGGAGAACCTACTACGGCATCTGGGGCAGCACCGAGCATATCTGGGATGCCGTCAATAAATTCTACGAGTGCACCGATCAACTTTGGGAGTGAGAATAGAAAAAAACGCCGATTTTGTGGCAAACTGAGAATAGAAAAACCGCCACTTTGGGAAAGTGAGAATAAAAGCCGCCGATTATGTGGCGCTGAATAAGGATGTTAAAACCCGACAGATTCTTGTACCTGTCGGGTTTTTGTTATACGAAAATTTTACTGCCGCGCATGCGCGGCAGTAATGACTATATTCAGTTTGCGATTCCCTGCTGTTCGGCAAGTGACTGCGCCATCTTACGCTGTGCCATAACGAGCTTGTAGTAAATGCCCTTGTTTTCAAGCAGCTCGGCATGTGTGCCAAACTCAGCAACGCGTCCCTTGTCAAGAACGAGAAGCTTGTCAGCGTTGCGAAGCGTGGAAAGTCTGTGCGCAATAGCGAAAACGGTGCGGTTTTCGGTCAGCTTGTTGAGCGAATCCTGAATGAGCTTTTCGGTTTCGGTATCGAGAGCGGCGGTTGCTTCATCGAGAATGAGGATTCTCGGATTATGAATTACCGCACGGGCGATAGCGATTCTCTGACGCTCGCCGCCTGAGAGTGAATAGCCCTTTTCACCGACGATCGTGTTATAGCCCTCGGGAAGATTCAGAATAAAGTCGTGAGCATTTGCAATACGAGCCGCGGCAATAACCTGCTCGTCAGTTGCATGAGGCATCGCATAGCGGATGTTCTCGCGAATGGTTCCGCTGAAGAGGAATGTTTCCTGCAGAACGATACCTATCTGAGTTCTCAGCGCATTCTGAGAGATGTCCTTAATGTTAACCGAGTCGATCTCGATCGCGCCCTCGTTGACGTCGTAAAGACGCATAAGCAGGTTGATAAGCGTCGTCTTTCCGCAGCCCGAGTGACCGACGATTCCGATCATTTCGCCGGGCTTAACATGGAACGAAACGTTTTCAAGCACGGGATTGTAGCTGTCGTAGCCGAACGTAATGTTCTTAACCGCAACCTCGCCCTCAATACGAATATCGATAGGAAGATCGATATCCTCAACCTCCTGCTTTTCCTCGATGATCTCGAAGACCTTGGAAAGGCTTGTGATGAAGCTTGAGATCTGACGCGGGATGAATGTAATGAACATGAGCGGCGCGTAGATAATGTTTGCATAGGAGTTGATCTGATGGAGATCACCGACAAGCATCTTGCCGTGGAACAGCATGTAGTTTCCGTAAAGGAGAATGAGGTAGCTTCCGAATTTTACGAGGAATCCGAGAAGCGGGAAAATCGTATCGAAGATCTTCGCATTCTTTTCATTCTGCTCTGCACGGGCAACCGACGAGCTCTTGAAGCGTGCGATCTCGCTTTCCTCACGTCCGAAGCACTTTACAACGCGAATACCGTTGAGGATATCCTGAAGAAGGTGGTTTGTTCTGCGCTCTAAAACCCACGCGCGGCGGTTGCGGAGCTGAACATGCTTCCAGAACTTCGAGATGAGGTATACAACAAACGGAATCGGTACAAAAATGAACAATGCCATAATGGGATTCAGAACGAGCATTACGACAAGTCCGAGAATGAACGAGCAGATCTGAATAAAGAGGTTCGGGAGCTGATGAACGATAAAGTCCTGAGCTACACCGACGTCGCCGTTGATTCGTCCCATAAGATCACCGGTGGATTTTCTTTGAACGGACGAAAGCGAGAGCGACTGAATCTTTTCATACATCAGCGCGCGCATCATAAGCGTGAAGCGGTTACCGGTTACAGCCGACAGGCGGCTCTGCAAAACGCCGAGCGCACGGTGCAAAAGATCAAGCGAAACGATAGCGATAACGATAAGAATGAACTCGGTCATCTTGCTCGAAATGCCATGCGATTCAGTGTTTAAAATGTAGTTGTTAAGCGCGATCTTCTGAATCTGCGGAACAACGAACTGGAAAATTACATTGAAAATCGCCGCAATGAACGGGAAGCACATCATAAGACGAAGACCCTTCGTCATTGCAAAAACCTTCTTGTAAACCTCGAATTGGTCGAGGCAATACGGACAGATATTCGTTCCGCGAACGAACGGTCTGCCGCACTTGGGACAGAAGCGCTCCTGCTCGGCGTTAGTAATAGGCGTATCCTTTGAGGGATCCTCGGCGAGGATCTCACAAGCCTTTACAAGCACCGCATAGCGAGGGAGATGGCGGCCTGATACGAATTGACAGATAAGTCTTGTACCGTCGCCGAAGTTTGCGTAAAAGCCGCAGCTTCCGTACATAACCTCTGTTTTAAAGTCGGTTGCACCCTTGATTACATAAGTGTCAAGAAGCTTGTCGTCGAGTATTTTATAAATTCGCAGATTGGTTATCGCTATAAATCCCGACACGAATTTATCCTCGTGAATATTGAACGGAACGCAGTACATCAGCTTTTCGGATGGCTGCATAGCTTTATCGAGGACAGCTTTTTCGATCTCGGGAAGGTCGAACATTAATCTCATGTCCAGTTCTCCATTTCCTCGGATTTACAAATAAATCTCGATTTTCTTAAAGCTTGCGGTGTCGAGCTTCTTGGGATCGTGAATTTCGAATACGTTACCGTCAATATCGTTGATGAGAATGCGTCCGTCCTCAAGAATTCTGATGTTTGAGAAAGGATTGTTCATAACGAATGTAACGTTTCCCGCATTGGTAACAACATCCCAATAAAGATAGCCGAACTTGTCCTTTACAGCTTTAATGCGGCTGATCTGAGGTGTGAAATAACGGCGGTCGAGCTCCTCCATGAAGAGCTTCTGGGTTTCCTCATCGAAGGAATTCATATAGCGGATCATTCCGATCTCCTTGCCGCGGCCCTGCTTTTTGGAGTCAGGCTCACGAACGGAGAGGAATTCGTTCGGGTTGGTTACGGGGAAAGAACGAAGTATGATTACACGCTCGAACGATTCTGTTTCGCCTTTGTCGTTGACAATTTCAAGCGAAATGAGGTTTCCGCCCGAACGGGTGAACTTAGCGTTTTCGGGAGTTAATGCGATAGACACACGCTGATTTTCGAGGATCAGGTCGCCGTCGTCGCTTCCGTCGCCGAGGATATCGTTTTTAGCCTTTGTTGCAGGCTTTTCTGTATCTTTTTTCTGCTCTGAAGCAGTATTTTCTTTCTTGATTTCCTGTTCAGCCATGATTATTCTCCTTTTTTAATGGAATATAGGCGATTGCAAAACTGCGTTTTGCAATCGGGCCCGCCACGTGCGGGGTTCTCCGAGAGCTGACGCAGCCCTCGGGGCGGCGACCTGTCGCCGCCTAAAGGTGTTACGCATATTTTATCAAATGTTGCCCTGCGGGCAACCAATCGGCCGGATTAACAATCGTCTATTAATGGATTGTTTATATAAGGCATTTGCTCTGCACCGACAAATCCGAAGCGGATTAAAAGTGGTTGCTTCCGCCGTAATGCGCCGATTTGCACGGTCAGATCACATGCCGGCAATAATCTTTTTGTTAGCCTCGGTCTGGAGAGTGTAAAGCCTGAAGAACACGCCCTTCTTGGCAATGAGCTCGGCGTGAGTTCCCTCCTCGGCAATCTCGCCGTTTTCGATACAGAAAAGCTTGTTGCAATCCTTGAGCGTCGAAAGTCGGTGAGCTATCGTGATGGTCGTTCTACCCTGGATAAGCGAGGTAAGCGCATCCTGAATAAGACGCTCGGTTTCGGTATCCATTGCCGCGGTTGCCTCATCGAGAATGAGGATCGACGGTGCAAGAAGAAGTGCACGTGCAATCGAAACGCGCTGCTGCTCACCGCCGGAAAGCGAACGGCTTCCGGTTCCGACGAGGGTTTCATATCCCTCGGGCAGACGTGTGATGAAATCGTGTGCATTTGCTGCCTTTGCGGCTGCAACGACCTCCTCCATAGTCGCATCGGGGCGGGCATAGCGGATGTTGTCGGCGATTGTGCCCTTGAACAGGAAGATCTCCTGCGAAACTATCGAGATGTTTTTGCGAAGCGAGCGAGTTGCGATCTGCTTGACGTTGTGTCCGTCGATCGAGATCGTACCGCTTATCGCATCATAGAGGCGGTTAATAAGATTTGCGATGGTGGATTTTCCGCTTCCCGTATGTCCTACAAGGCCGATATGGTCGCCTGCGTTGATCTTGATAGATACATTTTTGAGGATCGGACGGTTTGCGGCGTAGTGGAAGGAAACGTTCTTGAATTCGATATCGCCTTTTATCTTGTCGATAACGACTGCATCCTTAGCGTCGGTGATCTCGGGGATCGCGTCAACGATCTCGAACATACGCTGAGCGCAGTTCGCGGTTTCGGTTACCATGTTTGTGAAGTTTGAGAAGAAGTTAAGCGGACCGAAGATCATGCCGATGTATCCGAGATATGTAGCGAACTGACCGTATGTCATCGCCTGATTCATGACCTGAATACCGCCAAAGCCCCAAATAACCTGGCTCGAAATACCGATCAGCAGTCCAACCACGGGGAAAATCGTAAGCGAAACGAGGTTAGTCTGCAGATTCGCCTTTGTGAGTTTCTCGGCGTAGGTGTAGAAACGCGAGGTTTCCTCAGCTTCCTTAGCGAACGCCTTAACAACGCGAATACCCGTGAGCGAGTCACCGAGGACTGCGTTAAGGCTCGAGGAGCGGCGCCACTGCTTGTTCATCATTCTCCAGAGCTTGGGGAGCGCGAACTTGAAAATGCAGAAAATTATCGGAACGGGAATGAACACGATCAGCGTCAGCTGCCAGTTAATAGCGAAGAGGAATATCGACAGACCGATAAAGTTTACAACATTTATTATAAAGTTCGGCACACCGTCGATGAAGAAGTTTCTGATTCTGTCGGCATCGTAGTTTACGCGAGTAATAAGTCTGCCCGTCTGATTGTTGTTGAAGTAGGACAGCGACAGATTCTGAAGCGCGGTAAAGATATCGAGCTTCATGTTGAGCGTAACTCTTGTGGACATTGTAGCATTCGCGCGGTTTTGCAAAATCGAAATGCCGAGCGAAAGGATCGCAATGCCGAAGATTATTCCGATCATTATGTAGAGCCAAGCCTCGGAGTGAAGTGTACCGACCTGCTTTTCTCCGACGAAGCCGGGCGCTGTGATTACCTGGTCGAACAGGATCTGATTGGAAATGATCGGGTTTATAAGCTGTACTCCTGAGGATAGGAGCATACAGATCAAAACGGTAAAGAGCTGCAGCTTAAAGGGCTTGAAGTATCCGAGAAGTCTTACAAACACTGCCTTTTGGTTTGTGCAGTTGTTGCAGATCTTGCGCATCTGGTCAGCGTAAACGCGTCCACATTTCGGACATTTCGCGTTGAATTGGTCAAATATCGGGTCATCTTCCTTGATGTCGGCGCCGCGGATCAGGCGGTTCATTATGTCAAGGAAAGCAAAAAGCTTACGTTTTCTCGCATTCGTGGAGTAGGCAAGAGTTATAGTGGTCGCAGTCTTGTCGCGCTCCTTTTGGCGCTTTTTCTCCTCGTCGAAATCGAGGCGAACATCCGACGGCACTATATCAATCTTTTCGGGATGATCCTTTGCAAGCAGGCGGCATGATGAAACGAAGTTGTCAACATACGGGTCAGATACTCTTGTCATGTCGTATTCGCAGAATACGGCGTTTTTAAAGAGGTCGGGAATGAATGCACCTGCAACGGTTTTAGCTTCTTTGCCTGATTTTTTTGACTTTGAGGCGGCATCGATAGCAGCTTGTCTTGCTTTTTTACGTTTCTGCTCAGTGTCGTTGTCAGAGGTTATCGACATTGTGTAAAGCTTTTTAGCCTTACCGTCGAACGCCAGCCAGCATTCGCCGAAGTTGCCCTCAAGATCGAGGTCGAGCTCGAGTGCGATGTCGATATCGTCCACGTTGACACCGTGTTCTCTAAAGCCTATCGCAGCTTCTTCGGTTAGCTTTTCAAGTGGAAGCATAAAGGGCTTATGATCTGACCGATGGTCGGATCTTCTCCTTTCAATAATTTAACATATAATTTAAAATTTCTCGAAATTTATCATTGCACAGAAATACACTATATGTTATAATATAAATATACCATGTCAGAAAAAAATTGCAATACTTTTTTATAATTTTTTTCAATTTTGTCGATGTGTACTAATTTTTAATTTAGTTTTAATCATTTTGGGGTATAATTCAGCCCCCGAAATCTATCATGTTACACATAAAATTCTAACAATCAAAAAAGCTCACGAGGAAGATAAAATGCTCAAATTATTTAAACGCCTTTTCAAGAACAAAAACGAAAATTCCAAAGCCTTTCGCATAGATATGGCAAAGCATCTCGCAGGCCGTGCGATAAAGTATGCAACCGAGCGCGACCCGAGCGATTCAAGCGATACGGTCATCGGTCACGCAGGCTCGCTTTCGATAAAGGATGACGAATTTATCGTGCTCTCGAGCGCTGATATCGTCTTTCGCTGCAAGATAACCGAGCTTCGCGCATGGGAGCTTATGAGCAACGACGGCGCGATGCTGACGGGACCAGATCTGACGCAGGGCGGCAGAGAGCGCACGATCATGGTTTATTACACCTATTACATAAAGTAAATATCCGCCAACAAAATGTTGACATAATCAAAAAGATGTGATATACTAATTGCGGTACGGTAACGGGGGGTTGAATCCCTGGGCGCGCTAAGCGCAGCCGTACTTTCTTTTTTTGCATTGATTGCGTATAGCACATCCATCGATGACAATTCAAAAGTAAAGCGGTTCACAACTGAACGAACAATAAACAATCCACCATCTCTCGACTGAGCACATCCGATAAGCACATAAGAAGTTTTTATATTATCTGCTCTCGGTGTAAGTTCATTAATCTTAATTGAGTTCTTCAATATCTCACCAGCATTAAAGAAGAAACCCTTACAATAACAAACGACCTGAAAGCAGCGCCGCAAAATTTGACACTGCTTTCAGGTCGATAATATTATTTAGCCTTGTTTTTCTGAATTTGGCGTGCAAGAAGCGTTTCGAACCAAAGCTCGGGATTTGGCATAGCCGAGGTCGGAGCGATCTCGGATCGGTCAGCAAATGTAAGAGTCTGAGTCTTTCGCATCTCGGTAACGGGCGCTTCATTTCCGACAATGTAAGCTGAGCCGTGAGTTCCGATAGCCTCAGCCGAGCAGATCATCGCTGAAAGCACCGCGCGCTGTGTAAGTACCATATCATAAAGCTTCCACCAACGGGCGGTGTCGCATTCGTCCTCGATTACTGCACGGTCAGCGAAGCTTCCTGCGAGCTCGTCAACCTCAGAGTACAGCGCGCACATCTTGTCAAGATCACGCTCGAAATCCGCACAGCAGCTCATCTCGTGCTGTAAATGTGCGCGAAGCTCGTCGATGTTTGATTTGCCAAGCTTGATGCTCGGTGGAGCAAACTCAGCCTTAATGCAAGCCGCACTTCCCTTTTTGGATGCGATATGCTCCGCGGCACGAAGGCTTCCGACCTGAGTTGAGTTGAGCGCGCTTCCGCCGGGACGGTAAACGCCGAAGGTTCCTGCAGCCTCACCTGCCGAGTAAAGTCCTTCAATATTTGTCTGCCAATTCGCATCAACAGCTATTCCGCCGTTGCAATGCTGAGCGCAGACAGCAATTTCGAGAAGCTCGGTATAAAGGTTAATATTGTGCGAGGCATAAAGCTCGATCGCACCGATGTTCATTTTTTCAAGGCGCTCGATGGGCGTTCCGAAAAGCGCGCCCGAGCGTTCGAGATAATCGTATGCCTCATGCGGAAGCACCTCGAAGCCGTTTTCGAGCCCCTTGGGATTTTTCGTAAAGTCGAGGAAAACGCGCTTGCCGTTTTTGATCTCACGAGCGACAAGCAGATCGACCTTGGACGAGCCCTCACTCTTTCGTGTGTCAAACGGCCACTGATATCCCTTCAAGAAGATCAGCCCGAGCGAATCCGCTCCGAGCGCATCGTAAAGAAATTCGCTCTCGTTTCCGTCCTTATCGACCGAGATATAGCGAGGAAGCACCTGCTGATATGTGCCCGAAAGATTCCAGCGGAAAAGCGTGCTCGCAATGCCGTACTGCCATTCTTCGAGATTAACAAGCGTCGCACCTGCATCGATTGCAAGTCCCGTACCGCCGTGCTGACTCTCAGGATAAACGGTGTTCTCGTAGATTCCTGCAGGGCCGCCCGTCGCGAGTATTACATTTTCGCAGGAGATGATCTCAGTCGCGCCCGTTGCAATATGAACCGCGGCGATGCCTGTAACCTTGTTATTCTCAACCAAAACCTTAGCAACGCGATATCCGTCGATTATCTCGATATTCTTTGACATTACCGAACGCTCAAGCGCCTCGGTCATGTACTTTGAGGTAAGAGGACCGCACGAGGTAGCACGCGTGCGAGGGTCGTGGTCGGTCTTATATCCTGCATATTCGCCGTATTCGTTAGTCGGGAACGGCACTCCGAGCTCAACAAGGCGCATGAAGCAGCGTGTCGAATAAGCCGCTTCAACAAGCGCATGCTCGCCCATTACACCGCCGCCCGAGTAGAGCGTGTCAGCCATTTCGCGAACGCTGTCACCGTCAGAGCCGCAAAGCGAGAGCTTGTAATAGGTCTGCTTGTCGCTTCCCGTGTTGCGCGAGGTTCCCATGAATCTTCCCTCGGTAACGATCGCGATGTCGCGAACTCCGAGATCGTATAGCTTGTCAGCCGCGTTATAGCCTGCACAGCCCGTTCCGATTATAAGTGTATTGTAGCTTTTCATCATAATTTTCTAATGTGCATTCCACCGTCAACGATGAAAGAATTGCCCGTCGTGTAACCGAATGTTCCGTCGCAAAGTACTGCAACAGCCTTTGCGATATCCGTAGGTAATCCCCATCTTGCGAGCGGAACATTTCCCTCTCCGATGTATTTGTCGTATTTTTCCTTAACGGCTGAGGTCATGCCCGTCATAATGATTCCGGGGCAGATCTCGTTGACCGTGATCCATTCTGATGCAAGGCGGTCAGCGTAAAGCTTTGTGAGCATCGAAACGCCTGCCTTTGAAACGCAGTATTCGCCGCGGCTTGTTGACGAGGTGTAAGCCGAGCAGGAGGAGATATTGACAATAGCTCCGCGAAGCCCGTCCTCGATTTCATTTTCAAGCATCAGCTTTGCGACTGCCTGAGTTAAAAACATCGTTCCCTTTGTATTGATGCCCATAACGAAGTCGTAGCTCTCCTCGGTCATTTCAAGAAGATCGCGTCTTACCTTGGGTGCAACGCCTGCAACATTGACAAGCGCGCCGATACGGCATCCCTTAACGGTATCAACAAGCTTTTCGATGGTCTGCGCCTTTGAAATATCGCCCGATAAATATGTAACCTTATATCCGTCAAAATCCGTGAGATCGGGGGATTCTGCGACGTCCATTGCGACGATCTCAAAGCCGCGCTTTGCAAGCTCAAGTGCGCATGCCTTTCCGATTCCGCCGATAGCTCCCGTAACAATTGCAACTGACATAGTTTTCTAACCTTTCTGTATTATGTTTATTTTCCGATTTTCTTATAAAGCTTCAGATAGATATCCTTATCGTAAATTACGCAGCCCGGAGTTTTGCCGGCACGCATGACCTCGGTGCATTTGCCGCAGGTGAGGCAAAGATTCTTTGCTTCCATTCTGCCGTTCTTTACGATATCGCGTGCAAGATCCGGATAGGAGAAGATCTGACGGCCGAAGCCTGCAAGCTGATAATCGCCGTTATTAATTCCCGCCGCGGTTACGTTCGGAGCAAAATCGCCGAGATAGCTGATGCCCGAAACGCATACAGCCGCATTCGGTGCAGCCTCGTGCACAGCCTTTGCGCCGTCTATCATACGCTTAATGCTGTCAAACGGAGCGGCGTAGGTTGCGTTGATCGTAGGACGGTTGACCTCGTTGTTAGTGTACGGGTTGCCCATCGTAACGTTAAGAAGCGTTGCCCCACGAGCCGCAAGGTCGGATGCAATGCGCTTGGCCTCGGTAAAATCAGGCACTCCGACAGTTCCCGAATCGCCGATTCCGTATGGGTAGTCGTAGCCGTCGTAGGCATTGAATCGGCTCGAGATGATAAAGTCGGACGAGCACGCGCTCTTGACAGCTGAAACAGCGTCCATAAACAGCCTTGTGCGGTTTTCATACGAGCCGCCGTATCTTCCCTCGCGCAGATAGGAATTGAGAAGCTCCGAGAGCAGATAACCGTGGCAAGCCTTGATGTCGGCTCCATCGAAGCCCACAGCCTCGCAAAGCTTCGCCGAGTTGACATACCGCTCGGTGAGGCTGTCAAGGTAATCGTCGCTGACGATGCAGGAGCTCGGAAGGGGATTATTTCCCTCGTATACGGGCTTGTTGTATGAGATCATCGGCTCGGGCTTGCCGTTTGGCTTTGAATAGCGTCCCGAATGTGTGAGCTGACAAACGATGATAGGTTCGTAGCCGTTCTCTGCAAGGCAGGTCTTTTTGGTGTCCTCAATGAGCCTTGCAAAAGCATCGGCGTTCTTCTCGTTAAGATACATCTGACGGGGATTTGCGCGTCCCTCGGGAACTACCGCGGTAGCCTCGAACCAGATAATACCCGCACCGCCCTTTGCAAAACGAAGATAACGGCGGATCGTGAGCTCGTCGGGAGCGCCGTCAAATGTTCCGTCACAGCCCTCCATCGGCTGATAAAGAATACGGTTGGGAGCAGTCCTTGCGCCGAGGCTTATCGGAGTTGCTAAAACCGAAATATCATCGGTAAACGGCAGGCTCGCGGGAAGCTCATCGCGCGTTGTCGGTCTTTTATAGTTAGGCATTCATATTCCTCCTATTTTATTATTTAAAACAATTATAACGCACAAAGCTCAAAATGAAAAGTGTAAATCTTGTCAAAATATCAAAACACAGCACAATTTACATAATAATTATAAAATCCTATTGACAAGGCGTTTAAAGGATGGTATCATAAAAGCGCATGGAATAAATTGTAAATAGCATTGCTATGCAAAAAATATTATTTAAAAGGTGAAAAACAATGAAGCTCAGCTTTTCAACTCTCGGATGCGCGGAAAGAAGCCTTGATGAGGTTGTCGCACTTGCAAAAAACTACGGCATCGACGCGCTCGAAATTCGCGGACTCAGAAAGGAATTCGGCTATAATAATATCGTCGAATTTAAGCCCGATGCAATTGACGGAACGCTCTCTCTCCTTGCCGACAACGGCATCCGTATCATTTTGCTCGACACATCCTGCATGCTGCATAATAAGCCAAACGACGATATTATCCGCGAGGGCAAGATCGCAATCGATACCGCAAACAAGCTCGGTGTTCCCTACATTCGCGTGTTCGGAAACGAGATCGTTGGTGATAAAGACGAGTGCATAGCGCATGTTATCGAGGGCTTAAAGGAGCTTTGCGACTATGCCGCTTCCACCAAGGTTAAGGTTCTTCTTGAGGTTCACGGCGATTTTAACACCTTCGAGGCGTTTGACCCGATCGTGTCTGCGCTCGGCGACAACAAGAATTTTGGCATCCTTTGGGATATTATGCACACGAGCAAAACCTTCGGCGAGCGCTGGATGGAATTCTACGAGCGTTATTCGTCCCTGATATATCACATCCACGTCAAGGATTATGACAAGGACGGACTGTGCCAAATCGGTGAGGGTGTTATCCCGATCGCTCCGATAACAAAGCACCTTATCGACAGCGGCTTTGACGGTTATTTTTCACTTGAATGGGAAAGACAGTGGCATCCTGAGCTTTGTGAGATTGAAAAGGCTCTCGAGGCGTTCGTGGCTGTAATGAAGCAGATATAATCATGCCTGAGATAATCAAGGAATTTTACTATTCCGACGCGTCGCTCGATGATACAAGCGAACAGCATCAGCACAATTTATACCAAATTATTTATGTCACCCGCGGAAGCGTTGAGGTCGAAATAACCGGTCAAAGGCAGCATTGCGTCGCACCGGGGATGATCTTTATAAGCAACTACGAGCCTCACATGATCAAGTCCGCTTCAGAGGACTATTCGCGTTATGTGCTGACGCTCAATCCGCCCGCCGCAGATAGAATTTCGCCGCCGATTCTTCAGACGATTCTGTCGATCCATCCGATCGGCTTTGAGCACACGCTTGATATTACGCCGATCGAAGCCGATGTCAACCGGATCGTAAAGCTGATGCTTGATGAATGGGATAGTGCCGAAAACGATCCTGCGCGAGGCGTTACGGTTTGGCTCAATGCCCTGCTCCACCGCTTGTACCGCTTTACGCCGAGGCATTTTTCGAACACCTCGGGAAGTGCGAAAAAAATCGTTGCGTCGGTTCGCACAGAGCTTGAAAATGCGCCCGGCAGAGATGTTTCGCTCGAGGAGCTTGCTGCCGCGCACTTTGTCAGCAGGTATTATCTCGCGCACATTTTTAAAAGCGTAACCGGCTACAGCGTCAAGGAGTATCAGCTTCTTTGCAGAGTTTCCCTCGCGAGCGAAAGGCTCATGACAACAAAAGCCTCGATCCTTGATATATCGCTCGAATGCGGGTTTCAGGACCTTTCAAACTTCTCGCGCTACTTTAAAAAGATAACGGGAATGACCCCGACCGAATTTCGAAGATCGAGCATAAAATCCGTGCAGAATTCCACGGTCGGCTGATTTCGCGGCAGCACGGGAAACCGCCACCAAAGATTAAATAAAACTCCCAATTTCCTTATGTGTTTCCACTGCCATTCGGAACGTCAAAGCCTCCCTCCGAGAGGGAGGTGGCACGACGAAGTCGTGACGGAAGGAGCCTGCGAAACGTTACGCTTTTGCTGAATTTTCCGTATACGCGCTCTCCCTCAGTCGCCTGCGGCGACAGCTCCCTCCCGGAGGGAGCCTCATAAAAAGCGACATTTTTCTGGGAATCCATAGTCGAACTGGGACAAATAAAAAAAGTCTTCGACAGACGAGGACATGGAGATTATTATGAAGATTACATTTATTAACGACAGAAAGAAAACTCAGGTTTTTTCAGAATCCGCACTCGAAAGACTTGCACAAAACGAGGGCTACGACCCAAACGTATACTCAAAGGAGGATGTTCTTGCCGAGCCAGAAAAATTCTCCGAGCTTGAATACATATTCTCGACATGGGGTATGCCAAGCTTCACCGAGGAGGAAATCGCAAGAATCTTCCCGAGCCTCAAATGCATCTTTTACGCGGCAGGAACCGTTCAGGGCTTTGCTCGCCCGTTCCTCAACTCGGGAGTAAAGGTATTCAGCGCATGGGCGGCAAACGCTGTTCCGGTTGCCGAATACACGGTTTCGCAGATAATTCTCGCAAACAAGGGCTTTTACCGCTCCGCACGCAAAATGACCGAGGGCGATTATCACAGCTCCTCGTCGATCTTCTGGAGCTATAACGGAAACTACGACGCACGAATCGGTATAATCGGCGCAGGAATGATCGGCAAGATGGTCATTCGCATGCTGAAAGCTTTTGATCTCGAGGTCGTTGCGTTCGACCCGTTCCTTCCCGATGAAACTGCCGCAGAGCTTGGCGTTAAAAAAGTTGAGCTTGACGAGCTGTTTGCGACCTGCCATGTCGTTTCAAACCACCTTGCAAACAACGCTCAAACCAAGGGAATGCTTTGCTACAAGCATTTCTCGTCGATGATCAAGAACGCTACATTCTTAAATACGGGCAGAGGCGCACAGGTCGTCGAGGCTGATCTGATCAAAACGCTTAACGAGCGTCCTGATATCACCGCCGTTCTCGATGTTACCGACCCCGAGCCGCCTGTAAAGGGCAGCCCTCTCTATACCCTTCCCAACTGCTTCCTGACACCGCACATCGCAGGAAGCGCAGGAGCTGAGGTCTACAGAATGGCAGAATATATGTTAAAGGAGTTTGAGCTTTACAAAAAGGGCGAGCCGTGCAGCTACGAGGTTTCGCTTGAAATGCTCAAAACAATGGCGTAACTCACGCACCGACAAACGCGATAATATGCCGATAAAGCTCGGTTCACAGCCGAGCTTTGTTTTGAAATTCTCCCAATTACCTTTTGTGTCGCTGCTGCAATACCCGGCTCACTAAGCCTCCCTCCGAGAGGGAGGTGGCACGACGAAGTCGTGACGGAAGGAGCCTGCGCAACGTAACGATTCAACTGAATTTTCCGTATACGCGCTCTCCCTCAGTCGCCAAAGGCGACAGCTCCCTCCCGGAGGGAGCCTCATAAAAGGCGACGTTCATCCGGGAACACATTGTCGAATTGGAACTTAAAATTTAACAGAAAGGGCGGCTTTCGCGCAAATTCCCGTTTGCATAACAAGCCGAAAATCACCATGCAGAATAACAGTACAAGAAAAGAATGGCTCGGATATATGCTGAAGATCGCCGAGCCGGTTATAGCAAATCTTGAAAAAGGCGAGCTTAACAAGAATATGCCCAAGCGTTTCTATACGAAGGAGGACCGCTCCGCCGTCGCATCGCTTGAAGCATTCGGCAGAACGCTGTGCGGCATAGGTCCGTTTCTTGACAGCTTTGAGCGCTCGGACGAGGAAGAAGCTCTCGCCGAGAGCCTGCGAGCTCGTATAATAACATGTCTTGACAAGGCGACCGACAAAAATTCGCCCGACTACATGCCCTTCTGGCATACGGGCTTAATGCAGCCGCTTGTTGACGCCGCGTTTTTAGCGCATGGAATAATCCGCTCGGGAAAATTCATCGAGCGTATTCCCGATAAGCTGAAAGCGCAGATTGTCGAAGCACTTGCTCTCACGCGAAAAATTATTCCCTGCAACAACAACTGGATCCTGTTTTCGGGAATGGTAGAGGCATGCATTTATAAGCTCGGCGGCGAAGCGGATTTGGTTCGTATCGCGTATAATATCCGTCAGATGAATCAGTGGTATCTCGGCGACGGCTTCTACGGCGACGGCTCGGAGTTCGCAATGAATTATTACAACAGCTTTGTAATCCATCCGATGCTTGTCGATATCGCAAGGACCTTTTCTCCCGTTATCGGCGAGGTCAGAGAGCAGGAGGAACGCATACTCAGGCGCGCGGCGCGTGCGGCAGAGATTCAGGAAAGAATGATCAACCGCGACGGAACATATCCGTATATCGGACGCTCGATAACCTATCGCTTCGGAGCATTCCAGCTTCTTGCGCAGGCGATGCTTGAGCATTTTTCGGAGCTGTCCCCCGCTTCCGTCAGATGCGGCCTCAGCGCGGTCATCCGCAGAATTATGAATACGGATATTTTCGATGATGATGGATGGCTGCTTCACGGAATCTACGGCGAGCAGCCGGGGCTTTCCGAGCGTTATATTTCAACGGGAAGCCTGTATCTCTGTGCCGCGGTTTTCCTGCCGCTCGGACTTTCTGAATCCGACCCGTTCTGGAGCGCACCCGATGAAAAATGGACCTCGCTCAGAATCACCGACGGAGAGGATATTTCGGCAGATTTCGCCCATTAAAGCGACGTTGGTTGAATGTACCAAATATTTATTTTCGCTTTGTGCAGACTGCCAATAAATAAGTTTAATAAAGAAAAAATAATTAAAAAAATAATCAAAATCCCTTGACAAGCATAAACAAAAAAGGTATCATATAATTGTACTTAATTATGAATCGCGTCACTCTCGTTGGCGCGGTGGTACATAATGTTGAATTTATTTTTTAGGAGGTAGTTATATCATGGCTACAGGTGCAAACGATACCATCAGAATTGGTATTATTGGTTGCGGCGGTATTGCAAACGGCAAGCACATGCCCGCACTTAAGAAGGTTAAAGGCGTTGAAATGGTTGCTTTCTGCGATATCATCGTAGAAAAGGCTGAGGCAGCTGCTAAGACCTACGGTACTCCCGATGCAAAGGTTTATTCCGATTACAAGGAGCTTCTCGAGGACAAGACCATCGATGTAGTTCACGTTCTTACACCTAACCGTGCTCACAGCTTCATTACTGTTGACGCACTTAACGCAGGCAAGCACGTAATGTGCGAAAAGCCTATGGCTATCAACTCCGCTGAGGCTCTCAAGATGATCGAGGCTGCTAAGAAGAGCGGAAAGAAGCTCACCATCGGTTATCAGAACCGTCAGAGAACTGATGCTCAGTTCATGAAGGCTGAGGCTGACAAGGGTACATTCGGTGACATTTACTACGCAAAGGCTACTGCACTTCGTCGTCGTGCCGTTCCTACATGGGGCGTGTTCCTCAACGAGTATGAGCAGGGCGGCGGTCCCCTTATCGATATCGGAACCCACGCACTCGACCTTACTCTCTGGACAATGGATAACTACAAGCCTAAGTACTGTGTTGGTACAACATTCCATAAGCTCAACAACGACACTCAGACCGGTAACGCTTGGGGCGACTGGGATCCTGCGAAGTTTACTGTTGAAGACTCCGCATTCGGTTTCATCGTAATGGAAAACGGTGCTACCATCGTTCTCGAATCCTCTTGGGCTATCAACATGCTCGATACACGCGAAGCTATCACAACTGTCTGCGGTACTAAGGCAGGCGGCGATATGATAAACGGCGTTCGTATCAACAGCATCGTCGGCGGCTGCCAGAGTGTTACCAACGTTAACATGAGCGCAGGCGGCGTAGCATTCTATGAAGGCGCTACAAACGACCCCGCATACAACGAGGCTCTTCAGTGGATCAACGCAATCCGCAACGACAAGAATCCTTGCGTACTTCCTGAGCAGGCATTCTGCGTAACTCAGATTCTCGAAGGTATCTACGAGTCTGCAAAGACCGGCGATATTTATCGTTTCTAATTTACGAAATATCAAAGCGGGGCTTTATGCCCCCGCTTTGTTGTTATTAGCGATGCCGAAAAAGCTCATACGAAGCATTAAAAATTCACAGAAAGGACCAAAAATATCATGAAATTATCTGTTCTTGCTAACTGCTACGGCTCAAAAACTCTTGATGAAGCTCTGTCGATCTTCGCATCGATGGGCGTTGAAGCGGTTGAGATCGGTGCCGGCGGATATCCCGGAAAGGCACACTGCGATCCCGCAGTTCTTCTTGCAGACGAAGACGAATTCAAGAAGTTCATGGCTACATTTGAAAAATACGGTATCGAGCCCTGCGCTCTTGCATGCCACGGAAACCCTGTTCACCCGAACAAGGAGATCGCTGCAGCATTTGAAGCTGACTTCCGCAACGCTATTCTGCTTGCTGAGAAGATGGGTCTTGATACAGTAATTACATTCTCCGGCTGCCCCGGCGACCATCCCGGTGCAAAATATCCGAACTGGGTAACCTGCCCTTGGCCTGAGGATTTCCTCGAAATTCTCGACTATCAGTGGAACGAGGTCCTCATTCCCTATTGGAAAGAGGAGGTTAAGTTTGCAAACGCTCACGGCGTAACAAAGATCGCTCTTGAGATGCACCCCGGCTTCTGCGTATACAATCCCGAAACGCTTCTCAAGCTTCGCGCTGCAGTCGGCGACACCATCGGCGCAAACTTCGACCCGTCACACCTTATTTGGCAGGGTATGAATCCCGTAGCCGCTATTCGCGAGCTCGAGGGAGCTATTTACCACTTCCACGCAAAGGATACAAAGATCGACGCTATCAACACCGCAAAGAACGGCGTGCTTGACACAAAGCACTACGGCGACGAGCTCAACCGTTCTTGGGTATTCCGTGCGATCGGTTACGGCAACGACCTTGCATACTGGAAAGACATTGCTTCCGCTCTCAGACTTGTCGGTTATGACAAGGTTATGTCTATTGAGCATGAGGACAGCCTCATGAGCATCGACGAGGGACTTACAAAGGCTGTTGAGGTATTGAAGCAGGTTATTATCAAGGATCCTAAGCCGAGCACAATGGCTTGGGCATAAAAAGCTCGCGGCTTGTTTGGCTTAGGTTTTAGTTTAGCTGGCGAGCATAGGAATTTTTCTAAAATTGGGTCAATGACCCAATTTTACCGACGGAGTCGGTCGAAAAATTCCCCCTCGTGAAGCAAAGGCTCGCGTTGAATTTAGCAGAGTTTCAAGTTATGCGAAACAATTGACACAATTACAAAGCACATCATTACAAAAAACGTCGGCAATAGCCGACACAGAGGTTATTATGAAGAATTTAGTTGTTATCGGATACGGTGGAATGGGCGGCTGGCACACAGAGCATGCTCTGAAAAGTGATGTCGTTCATTTAGCAGGTATTTACGATATCAAAAAGGAACGCTGCGACCTTGCAATTTCCCGCGGGATTCACGCTTATAGCTCCTTTGAGGAGGTTTTAGCTGATCCTACGGTTGATCTTGTGACCGTTGCGATTCCTAACGATCAGCACAAATCCGTTGTAATTCGCGCACTCGAAGCAGGCAAGAATGTAATCTGCGAAAAGCCCGTTACACTCTGCTCCGAGGATCTCGCTGACATGATCGAAGCCGCTAACAAGGCTGACAAAATCTTCTCCGTTCATCAGAACCGTCGTTGGGATGTAGACTTCCTCGCGATGAAAAAGCTCTATGAAACGGGCGAGATCGGCGAAGTTTTCAATATTGAATCGCGTGTTCACGGCTCTCGCGGTATTCCGTCCGACTGGCGCGGAATGAAGCAGTACGGCGGCGGAATGATCTATGACTGGGGTATTCATCTTATCGACCAGATCATGCAGATCGTTACCTCCAAGATTGCAACCGTTTACTGCCGCCTTGACAATCTCACCAACACCGAGGTTGACGACGGCTTCAAGTTAGAGCTTGTTTTCGAGAATGGCTGCCGCGCTTACATAGAGCTCGGAACCTACAATTTCATCCCGATGCCGCGCTTCTACATGCAGGGCAGAAAAGGCACCGCGATGATCACCGATTGGCGCGAAAACTGCAAGATCGTGAAGTGCAAGCATTGGCATGAATCGGACGTTGTTCCGGTTGAAACCGCCGCAGGTCTTACAAAGACGATGGCACCTCGCGATTCCATCACCGTAGATGAGTATGAATACGAGCGTCCCGCCTCGAATGTTCACGATTACTATCGCAACTTCGTTAAGGCGATCGACCGCATTGAGCCTCAGCTTGTTACACACGAACAGATGATGCTCGACATGAAGGTTATGGAAGCGGCATTCAAGTCCGCAGAGCTCGGTCAGGTCATCAAATTCTAACTTTTCGGGGAAAACTTCATGTTTTCCCCTTTTACTTTGAGGAAGTATGAGAATGGTAGATTTACTTGATATGCACAAATATTTCATCCTCCAGCATCTTGGCGAGGGTGATGTCGCGGTCGATTATACGATGGGCAACGGCCACGACACCGAATTTTTATCAAAAACAGTCGGCGAGAGCGGCAGAGTTTACGCGTTCGACATTCAGATCGACGCGCTGAATTCAACAAAGCGCAATCTGAGTGCAAGCGGATGTCCGAGCAACTATTCCCTTTTCTGCGCGTCCCACCATCGCGTAAAGGAGTTCGTTCACGAAAAGGTTAAGGCAGGAATGTTCAATCTCGGATATCTTCCGGGAAGCGACAAATCCATAACCACGATGCACGACACGACGCTTGCGGCGATCGACGCGGCGATTGAGCTGATGGACACCGATGCTATTATTCTTATCGCGGTTTATCCCGGTCACGCCGAGGGTGAGCTTGAAGGAAGGCTTGTCAACGAAAAGTTAGCATCGCTCGACCGAAAGAAATACACAGTCGCGTCTTTTAAAATGGTCAATTCGCCCACAAGCCCGTTTTTCTATATTATCGAGGGAAGATAATGCGCTCATTTTTAAATCTTCTCGATATTGAAAGCGGACGCGAGATTCGGCTTGCTGAGTTCGGTTTTTACGCCGAAAAGCCGTCGTTTTGCGGCGAGCTTATCACCTTTGAGCGCGATGGAAAGCTGCTTGCATTTTCTCCCGAGGACGGAAAGCTTTCCTCCTTTAAGGGCGAGGTTGAGCCCACGCCTCACAAGCTTATGCTGAATTTCACCTCGCCGTTCAGCGGCAAAACAGCCTACGCCGAGCTGATTTTCGGAAGACGGGTACTCGTGCGCTTCATGGCATCAAACGGCTCGCTCGGAGCGGCTCCGATTTCGCCCGACGGCACAAAGCTTGTATTTTTCGGCTACCCAGCCGAAGAATTCGGACCTGCTGAGGAGTTCGGACCTGCTGAGGAGTTCGGACCTGCCGAGGAGTTCAGACCTGCCGAAGAAGCTTGACCTGTCAAGGCATACGAAATTGCCGAAATATTCACTTGCGCCCGACGCAGTCGCAAATCCGCAGTATAAAACAGCCTCCCACCGTCAAAGACGATGGGAGGCGTTTTGTGTTATTAAAAGTCAATCGCCGAGTGCGGCTAACTCATTTGAATAGTTGTTTATCTTGTTAAATCCATTTGGATGACCGTAATCTGAAGCTAAATACTCGAGCGCATCTATCAGCCCTTGAATATTGCTCTGCACCTTTTGGGGATTCAGAATCATGTAGCCGTAAACGATGTTGCACCATGTGTACTCGGTTAAGTCTTCATTGTCCCTCAAAAACAGATAAGCGTTCATATAGGTGCGAAATTCGCTGACACCGCTGTGGTAGTCGGAGTCATTGCCGCTCTCTTTGTAATTCTTGAAATCCTCAAGCGCCGCAGTTACACTGCTTTGACAAAGGGTTTCCATTTTTTCGTGTTCGGCATCCTTTTGCAGCCAAAGTGCGATGCAAAGAATTGCGAGCAGCAAAGCTATGCTTCCTAAAATCAGGTTGGATTTTTTCATAGCATCTCTCCCTTATATCCAGGTTTATTTGCTTGTGAGCTGATCGAAGATGCTCTTGACGGGAATGATCTCAACGCCCTCAAAACGGAGCTCCTTCCCTGCACGACGGCGAAGCTCGATATTTCGCGCAGGAACGATGATCTTCTTGAAGCCGAGGCGGACCGCCTCAGCGACGCGCTGATCGAAATTCTGTACCGCGCGGCATTCGCCTGCAAGCCCGATCTCGCCTATCGCGATCAGATCATCGGAAACAGCCTCATCCTTTATGGACGAGATAAGCGCCATAGCGACCGCTAAATCTGCGGCAGGCTCATCAATGTGCAGACCGCCGATAACATTCAGATACGCGTCATTTACTGAAAATCTGTAGCCGAGGCGCTTCTCAAGCACGGCTAAAATAAGACACATTCGGTTGTAGTCAATACCGTTTGAGGTTCGACGCGGCGAAGGATATGCAGATTGGGTTACAAGTGCCTGAACCTCTGCGATAATAGGTCGTGTGCCCTCCATAATGCAGACAGCGCAGTTTCCCGAAACGCCGACAGGTCTGCCCTCAAGTAAAGTTTCCGAGGGGTTCGAAACCTCCTCCAGACCCTCATCGCTCATCTCAAACATGCCGATTTCATTAGTCGAGCCAAAGCGGTTCTTAATAGCGCGGATGATACGATAGGAGCGAAGCTTTTCGCCCTCGAAATAGAGCACCGCGTCAACCATATGCTCAAGCACCTTAGGGCCCGCAATTCCGCCCTCCTTGTTGACATGACCGACCATAATGACAGAGATGCCCTCATTTTTTGCCTTGGCGATGAAAGACAGCGCAGTTTCTCTGACCTGTGTAACGCTTCCGGGCGCGCTTGCAACATGCTCGTCATACATCGTTTGAATAGAGTCGACGATTATCACATCGGGGTGGATCTTGTCGCATTTTTCCATAATGCGTCTGACGTTGGTTTCGGTCAGAACATATAAGCTAGAACCGCCGACATGCAAACGCTTCGCGCGGAGCTTGAGCTGCCCCTGCGATTCCTCTCCCGAAATATAAAGCACCTTTCGCTCGTTGCCGTAATCGTCAACGCAAAGCGAGGATGAGATCTGCAAAAGAAGCGTTGATTTACCGATGCCCGGCTCACCTGCAAGCAAAACGACCGAGCCGTGAACAAGGCCTCCGCCGAGAACTCTGTCAAGCTCTCCCATTCCCGTGCCCGAGCGAATAAACGTCGGAAGCTCGAGCTCATCAAAGCGAACTACCTCGGATTCATATTCGGGTGTCAGGCGCTTAATTTTTGCGCTCGATGACGGCTGTAGTGCTTCCGCGGGTGCTTCATCCTCAATAAGGGAATTCCACGTGCCGCAGGATGGGCATTTTCCGTACCATTTTGTTGTAACATTTCCGCATTCTGTGCAGGTAAATATCGTCTTGGGAGCTTTCATCGTCCACCTCAAAGAATTAATATAATGTAATTGTACCACACCGCGATTATTATGTCAAGTGCGAACAAATTAGCTCCCTTTTACCTTTTGTGCTGATATAGGCTTATCCATCAAACCCTTCGTCGATTTGACGGAGATAATGCTATAATACAAATCACAATGCAGAAATCGCTTAAAACGAGCCACATGGCAATTATAGAGCATAACAACAGGAGCAGAGGTCTAAACCTCTGCTCCTTAACTGTTCGACATATTGGAATTTACTTCTTCAATACTTTTTTGCACCAAGTGCGTTTGTTGCATTTTGGACACTTCAAGTACCGAGTTGTTCCTCTGTGCATTGCATTAAGTGCCTCCATATAGGTAGGGACAATCTCGTGACCACAGTTTTTGCACTTGTAAGCACCCACACTGACCTCAAGCTTTAATGCATAAAAGCACGGTATCATGAAGACCACGCAGAGCGTAAGTATTGCAACGAGCATCCAAGGGCCTTCGGGCACAAAAAACGCGATGATCGCGAGACCTCCAATCAAGCCAATGATACTCACTGTCATGATCGTCCACATTGCATTCCAAATAGTTTTGTTCTTCTTTTCTAATTCCTTTGCCATATCAAGCAAAAGTTGCTCATTCTTTTGATTATTGTTTTCCATATTGATTTTCTCCCCACTTAATAATTCATTTACACTGATGCCGAGAATATCACAGAGTTCAAGCATAATTGAAGAATCGGGCATTGCGATACCTCTTTCCCACTTAGATATTGCTTTGTCGGTGATACCCAGTTTTTCTGCCAACTGCATTTGCGTTAAATTGTTCTGTTTTCTGCACTCGGCAATAAATCTTCCTATTTTTATTTGATTCATAGGCTAGCTCCTTTCGAATACATTGTAACGGATATTTCGCATATAATACACCCACCATTGGTTTAGTGAGGAGAAGTAAACCTATGGTAGAGTGAAAATTGACCGTTAAATTGGAATTTATCGATTCATTTTAACAATAAATTCGGCGGTTCCCTCTTGATATTTCTTCTCTTCCGTAATAGTAAAATCTAAATATATTAAATACATTATACAATATTTTTATGCATATTTCAAGGTATAGGAACAAAGCTGAATGTATGAACGCTCCTTGGTGAAATCGACGAAGATTATTTCATCAGCACAAAAGGTAAAAGGGATCAAATTAGCGTGGCGTATGTCAACTGAGCTTGACAAAACCGATGGGCAGATATTGTTTTAAAATAAATAATTATTTTTCGAAAAAAGTATTGACAAAACAGTTCATATAGTGTATAATATAGCATGTTGCAGGGAACAAAACCGCAGCATATGCGAGAGTGGCGGAACTGGCAGACGCGCACGTTTGAGGGGCGTGTAGTTCACACTGTACGGGTTCAAGTCCCGTTTCTCGCACCATAAAATAACCAAGAGCACCTGCTCTTGGTTATTTTATCATTCGTGAAATGTGCCGCAGAAATCGTATTCAAGAACGCCCACGGCGTTCTTGACCGAGCTATCGCGCCAGCGATTGCTCGTAGGGTTCTGCAAGTCCCGTTTCTCGCACCAAACAGCTAAGAGCACCTGCTCTTGGTTATTTTATCATTCGTGAAATGTGCCGCAGAAATCGTATTCAGTCTTGGCTATCGCGTAGGGGGCTGCGTTTCTCACACTATCAAAGCGTGAGAACAAGTCATCCCACGTTATTATATAATCTATTTGTGCATTAAATCCGTTTTGTACGAGGTAAATATCATGTCAAAAATCATTCTGACGGGCGACCGTCCCACGGGCAAGCTTCATATCGGACACTATGTCGGCTCACTTCGCCGCCGTGTCGAGCTTCAAAACAGCGGTCTTTACGATAAAATCTTCATCATGATCGCCGATGCTCAGGCTCTCACCGACAACGCTGAAAATCCCGAAAAAATCAGACAGAACATTATCGAGGTCGCGCTCGATTATCTCTCCTGCGGTCTTGACCCGACCAAATCTACCCTTTTCATTCAATCGCAGATTCCCGAGCTCACTGAGCTTAGCTTTTACTATATGAATCTCGTTACCGTTTCAAGACTTCAGCGCAATCCTACCGTTAAAGCGGAGATTCAAATGCGCAACTTTGAAACGAGCATCCCCGTCGGCTTCTTTACATACCCGATCAGCCAGGCTTCGGATATCACCGCATTCAAGGCGACAACCGTTCCCGTCGGCGAGGATCAGCTTCCCATGATCGAGCAAACTCGCGAAATCGTCCGTAAATTCAACGATATTTACGGCGAGGGCAAGAGCATTCTCGTTGAGCCCGATGCGCTTCTTCCGACCGATATGGCGTCGCGCAGACTTCCCGGAATCGACGGCAATGCGAAGATGTCAAAATCGCTCGGCAACTGCATCTACCTTTCCGAGGATCCCAAGGATCTGAAAACCAAGGTCATGAGCATGTTCACCGACCCCGATCATATTAAGATCACCGACCCGGGTAAAATCGAGGGCAACACCGTTTTCACATATCTTGACGCATTTGCAAAGGATGAGCATTTCGCGGAATTCCTTCCCGAATACAACTGCCTCGATGAGCTTAAGGATCACTACAAGCGTGGTGGACTTGGCGATGTTAAGGTTAAGAAGTTCCTTCTTTCTGTGCTCGAAGCAACGCTTGAACCGATTCGCGCTCGCCGCGCCGAATACGAAAAGGATATCGCAGGCGTTTATGATATCCTCAAAGCAGGAAGCTATAAGGCTCGTGAGGTTGCTGCCGCAACTCTTGACGAGGTTAAGGCTGCAATGAAGATCAACTACTTCGACGATGAAGCTCTGATCAAATCTCAGGCGGAGAAATATACAAAATAATAAAAAAAGGCTCGTCGCCATGCGCTTTCGCGTTTGCGACGGGTCTGTTTTTTATAAAAGCCGTGTGAGCTTGCAGTTTTCAATATGCTCGCTCCAGAATTTGTCCTTGGAGTTGCCTCTGACTGTGTTAATCAGCGCGGAATTGACAGCACCGTGCGCCATAATCAGAATATCCCGTCCGAGCTCGAGCTGAGGGTATATGACCTCGTTTAAAAAGTCTGCAGTTCGTGCGAACACTTCGTCAAGGCTCTCGCCGCCCTCAACGGGCGTATATAGCTCAGGCGTATCAAACAGCACCTGCATCGGGTGATTTGGTATGGAAAGGCAGTTCGCAGTTCCCTCGTAAATGCCGAAGCTCATTTCCATAAGCCTGTCGTCGAAGATGATCGGTACATCTCTGCCTGAAAGCAAAATCTCCGCCGTTTCCCTCGCGCGAGCAAGTGGTGAACAGTAGCAAGCGTCAAAGTGAATGTCCATGCATTCCTCGCGCGCGAGCCGAGCCATCTCTCTGCCCTCGTCATTCAGCGGAATATTGGTTCTTCCCTGCATTCTTCTTGTGATATTCCAATCGGTTTTTGCGTGTCGCATTATATAAAGCATTTTTATCTCCGGTTTTACTTGTCATCTTGCTTTGTGAGAAAGGCATTCGCGGCATCAAGCACAGCCCTGTCATTTTCGTATGTGACGAGCTTTCGTGCTTCCTCGTATGGGCAAAGCTTGTAATCGCTGACCTCGGTTTCCTGAATTACAATATCCTCGCCGCTGAATTTGCCAAGGAAATAGATCGATTCCTTTGTGGTACGCGGTGAAATGGAATACACGACGCTCTCGCGGAAGCCGTCAATAAGCGTAATCGAAACGCCCGTTTCCTCGCGAACCTCGCGGATTGCGGTTTCATACTCCGTTTCGAACTTCTCAACATGCCCCTTTGGAAGACCGCAGTGGCCGAGATTCATGCGAATGAGCAGGTAGCGAATCACTCCGCCATCCTGAGTAAAAACGACAGCCCCGCAGGATTTTTCGCGAAGGCAGTAGATCCTCTGCGAATCGGAGGAATCCCAGAAGTCCATAGCCTCGGCAATATCCGATTGAGTCCATATTTTTTTATCCGAGCAATCGGCATCGAGCATTATCGAAACCTTTTCCCTTTTGTTGTCGAAAATAACGCCAACCACGCGAGCCTTGACCGTTGCTCCGACGGATACCGAAGCCCCATTCAGGCTTATGTAGGCGGTATGAACAAGATAACCGTCCTTGCAGGCTATCATAACCGTTCCGCGGCCCACATTGCCGCTTATAGCATATATTCTCACAGAAAACAAAAAGCCGAGCAGACTCTCCGAAAAGCCGCGCTCAGAAAGATGCTGTGCACGACGGCTATCAATTTCGGATTGTTTGAACGACATGGTTATAATTCTCCTTTTTGTAATCTATTACAAATATTATATCATACTTTTTATCAGATTGCAATAGCTTTTAGAGCATTTCACGAAATTTTATGAAGAATTTGTATATAAATTTTAACAAAAAATCATATGGAATACCGCCCGAGGCTCTCGCTGATTTTCTTGAGTGCCGCGCCCTCTATGCGGCTGACATACGAACGTGAGATCCCGAGCCGCTGGGCAACCTCTCGCTGAGTTATCGCCGCCTTGCCGTTGAGCCCGTAGCGAAGCGAAATGATCTGCCTTTCGCGGCTCGTAAGCTCGCTGTTGATGATCGTGATCGCACGCGCGGATTTGAGCTTCATGTCGATGTCGTCAGCTATCGTGTCCTCTACCGCGATTATATCGCCCCATGTGAGCGGATTTCCGTCCTTGTCAATGTCTATAGTTTCGTTGATCGAAACCTCGGCGGCGAGCTTTTTCTGCGAGCGGGAGTACATTAGTATTTCGTTTTGCAGGCATTTCCCTGCATAGGTTGCAAATCTTGCACCGTTTTTCGGGTCGAACGAATCGACCGCCTTGATAAGCCCGATTGTGCCAATCGAAATCAGATCGTCCTGATTCTTGCCCGAGCCGTAATACTTTTTCACAATATGCGCGACAAGGCGCAGGTTGTGCTCAATAAGCTCCCCTCTCGCGCTCATCCTCGTTTGGTTATCAGCCGTTTCATCATGCATTAGGAGAAAGCATTCCCGCTCGCGCTTTGCTGTGAGCGGCGGCGGAAATGAGCCCGCGATCGTACTCGTCTGAACTCTTAAAAAAACGAACAAAAGCCTTGTAAGGCTCAGCCCGATCAAGCTGCTGAACATAATATCACCTCATAAAAAATAGGACGTCTGTTAAGACGTCCTTTGTAAAATTTATGCGGTTTTATTATAGTTTATTCCCGTGAGATAAAATTCTCGTGAGGTTTCTTGTGAGATGCAATTCGGTGAGAAATATTTCTCGTGAGATGCACACCTCATGCTAACACGATCTTGATCGAATTTTCCTTAGCACGCTTGACGATTGCGGCAATTCTCGGCTTTTCGATCTCGCCGAGGATCAGAATCGTGTCGGCGGTTTCAAAAATATAATCCTCGCCGACAAGCTCGCCAAGCGGGTCGATCAATTCCTGGGCGAAATCGATCATGTTAAAATATCGCTCGCGTCGCTCGGGATGCCATCTGTCAGCTTGATTCTCGCACAAGGGCGAGGCAATGAGCGAAATATCACCGCCAAGCTCGGCTATTGCGTGGCAAGCCTCTGCACCCCAAAGCGCGGCTCCCTGCTCGAGCGTCGAGATAAATGTGGTATATCCCTCAGCTATAAGCTGTTCTATCGCGTTCACAAGCCGATATTTCATCTCGGCGCAGGTCGGATAATCCTCGTCATAGCCAAAATCAAGCTCGTCGGGATTCTCTCCCATGATCGCACAAATCATTTTATGCTCCAAATTAAATTGCACCGCTGTCCTTGATCATAGAGGTCATATCATAGAATCCTGCAGGCTTTCCTACAAGATATGCCGCCGCTCTGAGCGCACCTCTTGCGAAGACCTCGCGGGATGCCGCACTGTGACCGAGCGTGATGATCTCATCAGCTCCGCAGAACATAACCTCATGCTCACCGACGATAGTTCCTCCGCGAACTGCACTTATGCCGATCTCGCTCTTTCTGCGCGGCTCGCGTCTTGACTGACGCTCATAGGTGTATTCGGCGTCGTAGGGCGTGCATTTTGCGATCTCGTCAGCAATCATGAGCGCGGTTCCGCTCGGAGCGTCAAGCTTTTTGTTGTGATGCTTTTCGACGATCTCAATATCAAAATCCTCGCCTAAAACCTCCGTCGCCTTTCTTGCAAGTTCGATCAAAAGGTTAATTCCGATCGACATGTTGCGAGAGAAGAAAACGGGGATCTTCTTTGCCGCTTCATGAATGAGCGCGGTTTCCTCGGGAGTATGTCCCGTTGTGCAGATGACCGCAGGGATGTTATTTGAAATTGCGAAATTAAGAAGCTCAGCCGTTGCGCTGTGATGAGAAAAGTCGATGATCGCGTCAATGGGTACAGCATCAAGCTGAACATCGTTAATACTTGCATAAATCGGAATATTGTCGGCAGTCGGCGCGATGTCAACGCCTGCTATAATATCATACAGCTCGCTCGAATCAGCCGCGGCGCGGGTTGCCTTGCCCATTCTGCCGTTGATTCCCGAAAAGAGTATTTTTGTCTGTTTCATTAGTTTACACTTCCTGATTATAGGTTTAGATAAGCTTGTATTCCTTTAATACGTTCGCAAGCTTTTCCTTGTTGGCGTCCTCCATCTCGCAAAGAGGCATACGCATTTCCTCAGAGCAGAAGCCCATCATAGCCATAGCTGTCTTAACGGGAACGGGATTGACCTCGCAGAAGAGCGAGTTAGCAAGCTTCAGATAGTCGAGCTGAAGCTTCAGCGATTCGTCAGTCTTGCCCTCGAACCAGAGGCGGCAGATGTCGTGAGTTTCTTTTGGAATAACGTTCGACAATACGGAGATAACGCCCTTTGCGCCGAGTGAAAGCAGAGGCACGATCTGGTCGTCGTTACCGCTGTAGATGTCGAGCATATCGCCGCATTCAGCCGCAAGCTCGGCAATTGCGCTGATATTTCCGCTTGCTTCCTTTGTAGCTACAATGCGCTCGTGCTTTGCGAGCTCACGGTATACGGGAAGCGTGATGTTGCAGCCCGTACGCGAGGGTACGTTGTAGAGAATAATCGGCTTGTTTGTAACATCGGCAACCGCAAGGAATGATCTGATAAGACCCTTGGGAGTCGCCTTGTTATAGTAAGGAGTAACGAGAAGAAGCGCATCCGCTCCGACGTCGCAGGCGTATTTTGAAAGGTCGATAGCGTAGTCGGTGTCGTTTGAGCCTGTACCCGCGATAACGGGAACGCGTCCTGCAGTCTTTTCAACGCAGAAACGGATACATTCGCGATGCTCCTCGTCTGTGAGGGTTGAAGCCTCGCCCGTGGTTCCGCAGATTACGATAGCATCTGTTGAGCCGGCAATCTGACGCTCGATGAGTGCGCCGAGCTTTTCGTAATCGACCTGATTATTTGTAAAGGGAGTGATGATGGCGACTGCCGCGCCGGTAAATACTGTTGACTTTTGCATAGTAACTGTTCCTTTCGTAATTTGTGTGGGGAAAATATATACAACAAATCGTTATAATTGCGCTGAAAGATTGATACTTTCGGAAATTTTCGCCCACGTCGCTCGAAAAATAAAAAAACTGGTTGAAAACCAGCTATCTATGTACTATAATATATACAGATGCCTCTGGCATCAAAACGATATTTTAATACAAAAAGATAGCTCTCCATCATAAGTAATGATGACAGTTTCGCAGTTCTTAACCAACGAAACCAGACAAGCCATCGCCGTAACAGCTCATCTTCGGCATTCCGAGCCTTTGGGCACTGCATAACGGCAACGGCTGCCTGTCAGCGCTTACTTTTCAGAGAATGCACCTCTACCAAACGGGTAATCCGTTGTAATAATGATAACATATTTCCGAAATCTTGTCAAACGCCATCATGGATAAATCTCACATATATAAGGAGCATAATTTTGTGCAATGATTACAAACGAACGAATTAAGACAAATTTGACAACCAAGGATTTTTGGTACGACCTTCCCGAGGAGCTGATAGCTCAGCATCCGTCCGAGGTCCGCGACATGTCAAGGCTTCTCGTGCTTGACCGCAAAACGGGCTCTCTGTCGCACGAAATCTTCCACGATATAATCGACCACCTAAGGCCCGAGGATGTGCTTGTAATAAACAACTCCAAGGTCATTCCCGCAAGGCTTTACGGTGTAAAGGACGGCACGGGAGCGGCAATTGAATTCGTACTCTTGAAGCAGCTTGAGCTTGATAACTGGGAGGTTATGGTTCGACCCGGAAGACGCGTTAAGCCCGGCAGTACCATTATATTCGGCGAGGGTGAGCTGTGTGCCGACGTTCTCGAAATTTTAGAGGGCGGAAACCGCCTGATTCATTTTAATTACGACAAATCAAAGGGAAATATCTACGACTACCTCGACCGAATCGGTAATATGCCGCTTCCGCCGTACATAACCGAGCGGCTTGCAGATAAAAGCCGTTATCAGACGGTTTATGCAAAAACTGAGGGCTCAGCCGCCGCACCTACGGCAGGTCTGCACTTCACCGAGGAGCTTCTTGATAAAATCCGCGAAAAGGGCGTGGCAATAGCTCCCGTAATGCTTCACGTCGGACTTGGAACATTCCGTCCGGTTAAGGTCGATTCAATTACCGAGCATGTAATGCACTCGGAGTTTTTCTCCGTTTCAGAAGAATCGGCAAAGCTTATCAATCAAAGACGCCGCGACGGAGGACGTGTTATCGCCGTCGGAACGACCTCGTGCAGAACGCTCGAATCGGCATCCGACGATGACGGAACCGTTCATGCAATGGAGGGTGACACGGGAATCTTCATCTACCCCGGCTACAAATTCAAGGCGGTCGATGCGCTTAT
>JAZNMQ010000052.1:0-34283 GCA_045579745.1 Candidatus Flemingiibacterium sp.
GCGTTCTTCTATGGTAAAATGATGGTAGCTCATATAAATCCTCCTTGGTTTATTTGTTTTGTGGTTATTTCAATTATACCATGGATTTATATGGGCTTCAATTTTTTTATTTACTGTTGCACTTGATAGTATAACTCACCATTTAGACAAAATGAGCCGATAAAATCGGCTCATTTCTTTACATGACGATCTTTTCTATAACAGCCTCTGATTCCAGGTTCAGTCGGTCGAAATCCATTGCACTCCTGTAAATATCCTCAAGTGCGAAATGGACCTTGCGGATCTCCGAGAGCGTGTCGAGCGCGGCTGACATCATCTCATGCTCGATGTGCTTCAGCCCTCGCAGACGCTGCCTGTTCAGCACCGCAAGCTTGTTGCGGTCAAGGAAGCGTGCCATGTTTATCGGCTTCATTTCGCGTTTTTCGCCCTTATAGCTATGCGAATTTATCACATACAGCGAAAGGCTCGGGAAAGAAATCGCTTCATACAGCCAAGGTAAAAGCGGCATTGGCGACAAGTCGCAGTCGAGCCTTAGCTTTTCTGCCGCGCATGACAAAGCCTCGAGGAAAAACGGCGCGCTTCCGACTGTATCTGACACGATACAGAGGTCATATTCCCTCGGAAGGGCATCAAGAGTGACCTCTCCCTGAGTTGCAATAGCCGAAATCGGGCGAATGCGGCGAGTTGGTGAGTCGCTGCCCTTTTGTCCCATTAATTTCATTCGTTTTAAGAGCATACGCATGATTGATGCCTCGAGCTTTTCGCTGAGCAGGCATTTTTTTATTTCGGCAAGTCTTAGAGTAAGGCTCCTGCCTGCTACGGAAAGCTCACTGTAGGCATCGGCAAACAGTGCGGATTTACGGTCGGTCAGCTTTATTATGTCGTTTTTTCGCGAAATGAGCGTATCGGTATTCCAAAAATCACCGAGGTTGATAATTTCATCGAACGCGCCGGGATAGCGTGGATCCCGCATGTGCGGCGCTGTTCCGTCGATGATACCTACACGCTTGCCGTTTCGGTGAAGAATTGCACCATCAAGCGAACGAACATCGGATGAGCAGTAAAAAAGCTCGCATTCACCGCCAAGGGCGCACCATTTATCGGCGGCTTTTTTTATAAGCGTGCTCTTTCCCGTACCGCTTCCGCCTTTTATTATGTACAGTCTGTCTATCGTTTTGGTTGAAAAGATATCGTCAAACCAGCCGACAAAGCCATTTGCGGAGTTTGCGGCGGCAAAATATTCATTCATAACAATCTCCCAATATTAAAGTATACGAGTTTTTACCTCAACACAGATTATGTCGTATGAATGATTATAGTTACAAGTGATCAAAAAACGCTCGTTTTTGCTTTTTGCTGATGTGACGCAGAGGCGCATATTGCATCATGAACCATACGTAATTTTAAGTTAATCCAATATTTACCATAGTGTGTTTGCCTGATTTTATGTTGAATTTTGCGGAATATTTTATATGCTGATTGGTAACCTGCTGTTATTTTTAGACTGATTATTCGACAAGCTTTTGCATTGTTTTTTGGCTTTATTTTTTGTGCCGATTACCTTTCTTGAGGTTTGACAAAACACGGTAAATTTTATCGGTTCGTTAAATAAATTTTTAATTTGCAAATTCGCTTGCAATAATTTCGAAAATCATGTATAATTTATGTAATGAAATCAATTCACAGCGCAATGTTACGGAGGTACCAATGGCTAATATTTTATCCGAACGATTTTTAAAAGCTAAGCAAAAGCTTTTTGACAAGCTTTATTCTGACCTGAATGAAAAGCAGCGTGAGGCTGTCTACAACCTTGACGGTCCCCTGCTGATCTTAGCAGGTGCAGGAAGCGGAAAAACGACCGTTCTCGTTCGCCGAATCGCTCATATGATAAAATACGGCAAGGCATATACCTCGCCCTTTCGTGATGATGTCACCGAGGCTCAGGTCGAAGCTCTCGAAGCCGCGGCAAGCGGTGATGCTACCAGAGCTGAATGTGCAGAGCTTCTCTCGGAGTATGCCTGCGACACGGTTGCACCGTGGCAGATATTATCTATCACTTTTACAAACAAAGCCGCAAAAGAGATGAAATCGCGCATTGCACGCGAGCTTGAATGCGAGGAAAACGAGCTTGAGGTCTGGGCGGGTACGTTCCATTCCGTATGTGTGCGTATTCTCAGAAAATACAGCGAATATATCGGCTATTCAAGAGATTTTTCAATATACGATTCTGACGATCAGAAGCGTCTTATCACCCTTTGTCAGAAGGAGCTGGGCATTGACGACAAGATGTTCCCCGTTCGTGCGACAATGAACACGATCTCGCGCGCAAAGGACAAGCTTATCTCGCCCGAGGAGTTTGAGGACGCCGCAGGCACAGATTTCCGCCTCGGAAAGATAGCGCAGGTCTACAGGCTATACGAGAGAAGACTTCGCGAGGCAAATGCGCTCGATTTTGACGGCATTATCGTGCAGACTGTAAATTTGCTTTCAAACACAAAGGAGGCGCGCGATTATTATCAAAACCGCTTCCGCTATGTTTGCATAGACGAGTATCAGGACACCAACCGCGCACAGCTTGAGCTTGCAAAGCTGTTAACCGGCCGCTATATGAATCTGATGGTCGTCGGCGACGATGATCAGTCGATTTACCGATTCCGCGGCGCAACTATCGAGAACATTCTCGAATTTGACAAGTCATTTAAGGATGCGTGCGTTGTAAAGCTTGAGCAAAACTACCGCTCGACTCAGAACATACTTTCCGCCGCTAACTCTGTAATTCGCAACAACAGCTCAAGACACGGAAAGGAGCTTTGGTGCGACAAGGGTGAGGGAGATAAGATCCGCGTTAAAAAGCTTCAGAATCAAAATGACGAGGCTAAATACATCATAAGCAAGATCGTTGACGGAGTTTCCCGCGAGAACCGCAAATTCTCCGATTTTGCCGTACTTTACCGCATGAATGCTCAGTCGAACAACCTTGAAAATTTCTTCGCAAAGAGCGGTATTCCCTACCGCCTGCTCGGTGGAGTAAGATTCTACGAACGAAAGGAAATCAAGGACCTTATCGCATATCTCTGCGTAATTCGGAATCAGAACGACAACGTCAGACTCAGACGAATTATCAACGAGCCCAAGCGTAAGATCGGCGAAACTACGATCGAGGCTGTTTTTGCGATTGCTGAAAGCATGTCGATCAGCCCGTTTGAGGTCATGGAGCACGCTGAGCGATATACCGCTATTCAAAAAACTGCTCCTCGCCTTACCGAATTTGTTAAAATGATCCGAGAGCTCCGTGCAGATGCAGATACACTTCCCGTTTCCGAGCTTATCAAGCGCGTGTATGACCGAACGGGCTACAGCGAGATGCTTCAGGCTTCGGGCATTGAGGGACTTGAGCGCATTGCAAACGTCGGCGAGCTCATCTCCAACGCTGTTTCATACGAGGCTGGCAATCCTGACGCCTCGCTCGAGGGCTTTCTTGAGGATGTTGCGCTTGTCAGCGATATCGACAACTACGACGAGAATGCGGATGCGGTCGTGCTGATGACCATTCACTCCGCAAAGGGTCTTGAATTTCCGATAGTATTTCTCCCCGGCTTCGAGGATGGAATATTCCCGTCAACCCAATCTGCGATGGATCCCGACGAGCTTGAGGAAGAGCGCAGGCTCGCCTATGTTGCCATAACACGCGCCAAGGAGCGTCTGTTTTGCATTCAGGTCCGCGAGCGCTTAATATTCGGTAAAACCCAATACAATCCCCGCTCGCGCTTTATCGACGAAATCCCCGAGGAGCTTATCGACCTCGGCTACATGCCTCAGCCGGCTCAGGCGGAGAGCCGCCGTCAAAAGAAGCCCGTTATTTCAAACGAATTTTACCGCAAGGCTGATATTGCGTCGAATGTCGGAAAGGTTGCGCCGAGCGAGGCTGAAATTTTAAGTGCCGGCGACAGAGTACGTCATGTAACCTTCGGCGAGGGAGAAATTATCTCCGCTGCCAAGATGGGCTCTGACACGATGTATGAAATTATGTTCGACAGCGTCGGAACAAAAAAGCTTATGGCAACCTACGCAAAGCTGAAAAAGATATAACAACGCGAAATTAAAAGTTATGATAAACGAAAAGAAAATCGCGCAAAGGCTGAGGCATAATATAGATATCACCGTTTTTGACGAGCTCGATTCGACAAATCTCGAGGCTCGGCGCATTGCCGATTCGGGTGATCTGACACCTCGCGTAATAATCGCCGCAAGGCAAAGTGCGGGTCGCGGAAGATTAACGCGGAGCTTCTTCTCACCGAGCGGCGGCGTGTATATGTCGATCTTAATAAAGCCCGATATGCCGTCCGGTGATGCAATCATGCTGACGACCGCTTCCGCTGTTGCGGCGGCACGCGCGGCTGACAGGCTGACAGGCAGAAAATGCGGCATAAAATGGGTGAACGATTTGTATCTTGACGGTCGGAAGATCTGCGGAATACTGACAGAGGCTAAATTTGAGGGTGAGCGTATGGCCTACGCAGTAGTCGGCATCGGAGTAAACCTTACGATGCCCACAGACGGCTTTCCCGAGGATATTCGTGCGCGTGCAGGTGCGCTGTACGACTATGGCTGTGCTCCCGAGGATGCCGAAAACATTTTAGCATCGGAGATTATAAACAATTTCTTTGATTTGCTTGGCGCTCCGCGCGGCTCGTATCTCGATGAATACCGCGAGCGCTCGATCGTGCTCGGGCGCGAGGTTGATGTGATTTCAGTAATCGACGGGCATTCAAGGAGGGCTATTGCTACAGCGATTGACGATGAATGCCGCCTTATGGTTAAATATCCCGACGGAAGCGAGGATTTACTTTCCACGGGCGAGATAAGTCTACACATTTGATCAGGAGAATAAAAATGAACGAAACTGCAAGAAAACTAAAGGAAAAATCAAATTACACGGTTGATGATCTGCGCGTGATCATGGAGCTTCTTCGCGCGCCTGACGGCTGTCCTTGGGACAGAGAGCAGGACCACAAATCAATACGCCGCAACCTTATCGAGGAAACCTACGAGGTTGTTGAGGCGATCGACACCGACAACAAAACGCTTTTATGCGAGGAGCTTGGAGATCTCATGCTTCAGGTCGTATTCCACGCGAGAATTTCCGAGGAGGCAGGCGATTTTTCGCTTGACGATGTTGCAGACGGCGTTTGCAAAAAGCTGATACTTCGCCATCCGCACATTTTCGCGGATGTTGTTGCAAAAACGAGCGACGAGGTTCTTAAAAACTGGGACGCTATTAAGGTGGTTGAAAAGAAGCAGGAATCAAATCGCGAGGTGCTCGATTCGGTATCGCATTCCCTTCCCGCGCTCATTCGCGCTGACAAGATTTGCAGTAAAGCCAAAAAGCTCGGAACAGAAGAAATCTCCGCCGTGGATATTGACGGCGCCTCGATCGGCAAGGCTCTTCTATCGATCGTTGCGGCTGCAAATGCGCTCGGAGTTGACTGCGAAAAAGCGCTTTCTGACACTCTTGATGAATATATTTCAAGGGTCGATTCCAAATAATTACAGTTAAATCGCAAAATTCGGACAAAAATTCAAAAAAGTGCTGAAAAAATAGGCTTTTTTTGAAAAAAGTTTGCATTTAGTACTTGATAATTTTCGAAATTAATGTTATACTTGTATGTGTCGGATTAATCCGGCAGAACATATTTTAAGAAAGGATATTTAGAACCATGAACAAGACTCAGATCGTAGACGCTGTAGCTAAGGATACAGGACTTAAAAAGAAGGACGCAGAGGCTGCTGTTAACGCTGCTCTCAACGCAATCGAAAACGCACTCGTTGGCGGCGAAAAGGTTCAGCTCGTTGGTTTCGGTACATTCGAAGTTAAGGATCGTCCCGAGAGAACCGGTATCAATCCTGCTACTCGCGAGTCCATCACCATCCCTGCTTCTAAGCACCTCGGCTTCGCTGCAGGCAAGGCTCTCAAGGCTAAGCTCAACAGCAAATAATTTGAAAGCAAAAGCTTTCAGGCTATGGAAAGGCAGACTTGCAAACGCAAGTCAAGGTTTTATTTATGAGGCTTGACAAATATCTCAAGGTATCGCGTCTTATCAAACGCCGCACCGTCGCAAATGATGCGTGCGACTCCGAGCATATTTCGGTAAACGGACGCACCGCAAAAGCATCTTATGATGTCAAGGTTGGAGATGTGATCGAAATCAGCTTTGGCCAGCGCACGACGAAGCTCAAAGTCCTCGATGTGCGTGAATTTACCGCAAAGGCTGATGCCGCCTCTATGTATGAAGTAATTCCGTGATGAATATCTTCGCGCCCTCTGCCATATAAATGTTTTGGACGGTATTTTACCGCCAATAAATTGGCAGAGGAGCGTGCATCCGGTGAACAGTCAGAATCTTCCCGCGCATAATCATAAAATAAGCTCTCAAGAGATAACCATTCATGACCGCGCACATCTTAAAATAAGCGCTGTCGAGGACGTTTTGAGCTTCGACGACACAAGTATCATTCTGAAAAGCAGCTTTGGCTCGATTGCCGTGGACGGCAAGGACCTTCACATCACCCGTTTGTCTGTCGAAACGGGCGAATTGTTTATTGAAGGACGAATCGACGGCGTGCTTTTTTTTGAACCGTCCGAAAAGAAACAGAAGCGCGGCTTTTTCAGATAGAGGGCTTTATGTCACCGGAAATTCTCGGAATCAACTTAGCTATTGATTGGAAGCTGCTCGCGTATTCTATCATAGTTGGATGCGCACTTGGAGCGGTTTTTGATGTTTTTCGCATTTCTCGCGTTTTTATCTCTATGCCGCATGAAAATGAAGGCGTCCCACACAGACTTTCTGATGCGGTAATGACTGTCGTAGCTTTTATTGAAGATATCCTTTTTTTCGTAATATGTGCCGTGACTATCGTGCTTTTCGTTTTCCACACGAATTTCGGAATGGCGCGTGGATTTATTCTTGTCGGCGCTGTCGTCGGCTTTTTTCTGTATCTTAACACAGTTGGCAGACTGACAAAATTAATAGCAGGCTTTGTTTGCAGATGCATACGGGCTTTTGCTTCCCTTTTATATCGAAAATTATTCCTGCCGATTGCTCGGCAGATTTATAAAATAGCCGCTTGGCTATATAAAAATACGCTCGGGCGTGCCATTATCCGGCTCGCCGGGATATACCACAGGCTTTACACAACACACGCGTCGCGCGAGCTGACAAGCTTTTGCGACAATATCCGTCCTATGATGAAAGGATTAACGAATGAATCAGGTAAGACTTTCGATACCCGTAAAAATCGCAGTCTTTTTAGCGTTTCTGTTCATGGTCGTAACCTTGGTAAGCGTACAGATCAAGTACAACACTCTCGAGGAAGAACGCGAAAAACTCCACGAGAAAATAGATGAGGTTCAGGTCGATATTGACGAGATAAACAGCAAGCTGACTACTCCGTTTGACAATGATTACATAATCGCTATTGCAAAGGAGAAGCTCGGATACTGTCTTCCCGACGAGATTATTTTCTACAACGACCTTATAAGCTAAGCTATTTCCCTGACAGAAAGGCAAGACTGAAATGATAATAAAAAACGTTAACATAAAAACCATGTCAAGCGAAGGTACGCTTAAGGGTGGTTGGATCAGAGTTGAAGATGGAAAGATTTCCGCCATCGGCACCGGCGCGCTTCCCTCAACCTGTGAATGCGAGAAGATCATTGATGGAGAGGGCGCATGGGCACTTCCCGGCTTCATTGACGCGCACACTCATCTTGGAATCCTCGAGGATTCATTAAACTTCGAGGGTGACGACGTCAACGAGGACAGCGACCCCTCAACCCCTCATCTTCGCACGATCGACGCTATCAATCCGTTTGACCGCTGCTTTGAGGAAGCAAGACTCGCAGGCGTTACGTCCGCCGCAGTTGCTCCCGGAAGCGCAAATCCCATCGGTGGACAGATCTGTGTTCTGAAAACCGTCGGACACAATGTTGATAAAATGCTGATCAAGGAGCCGGCTGCGATGAAATTTGCACTCGGTGAAAATCCGAAGTCGGTTTACCGCAGTAAAAATTCACCTCCCGTAACCCGTATGGCTACGGCTGCAATAATTCGCGAAAATCTCGCAAAGGCTAAGCGTTATCTCGATGAAATCGAGCGCGCAAAGAATGACGAGGATGTGGACGAGCCTGAGTTTGATATGAGAAACGAAGCGCTTCTTCCCGTTTTAAAGGGTGAGGTTTGCGCGCATTTTCACTCGCACAGAGCCGATGATATCTGCACCGCCCTGCGCATTGCAAGGGAGTTTGATATTCGCCCAGTTATCGTTCATGCAACCGAGGCGCATCTTATTGTGGAGGAGCTTGAGGGAATACCGCTTATCGTCGGTCCGAACCTCAGCGACCGCTCAAAGCCTGAGCTTCGCAACATGACTATTGAAAATCCGCGCAAAATCAACGAGGCAGGGCTTGAATGCTCTATCACGACCGATCATCCCGTTACACCGCTTAACATGCTCTCGCTCTGCGCTTCCTATGCACGAAGCAACGGCATGGATATTGATGCGGCGCTTCGAGCTATTACGATCAATCCTGCGAGGACGCTCGGTATTGATGCGCGCGTAGGCTCTATTGAGGTTGGCAAGGATGCGGATATCGTTCTTATTCGAGGCGAGCTTCTGACGCTTGACATGAAGATCGTTGATGTTTTCATCGACGGAAACAGTGTTATGGCGTAAAACCTTTATAACAAATAACTGTATTAAGGAAGTCTTCGCGGATGCGAGGGCATGGTAATCCCGATGACACAAAGACCACCGCTTTCGGCTAAGCGGAATGCAAACTCAAAAATTCAATATTATTATATCGCCATCGCCGCACTTGCGTTAGCTGTGATTGTGCTGCTGATCGTCACGATAATCGGCAATTACAAGCTTTCAGAAAGCAACAGACAAAAGGACGAGCTTTCTCAAAAGGGTGAGCAGCTTGAGCTGACAATCGGCGATCTGAATGCCGAGAAATCACGCCTTGAGGCTGAGCGCATCAAGTTAGGCGAAGAAATTTCCGCTTTAACCTCAAAGCTTGATGAAATGAACAGCGATGTCAAATTCCTCGAGGGCTTGCTTCAAAACGCATCTGACGCTCACTCAACGGAGGCGTTGAATTTACGGGAACAGATTACAAAGATGAAATCTGACATACAGGCGCTGGAGCTTGATATCGAGCGTTACCAAAAGGTACACGATGTTGACATTCGCGCTCAGTCAAATCTCATCGGTGAAATTATCACCTACATCGAAACGATGAGCCCGTATGTCCGCATGGTTGATTCAGATAAAACCGAGGATAAGGCGTCCTCCGGCAAGAACACCGAGCCCGTCTACAAGTGGGTCGCGGTCGCTGATCTGATAGAGGAAGAAATCGCTAAGGCAAAGGAAGCCGAGGAGGACATCTTCTACACCGAGGACGAGCTTAAAGAGCGTGGTATGACCGCAAAGGATTACGAGAATTATCTATCCGACCTTATGCGTCCGAGGGTGCTTGCGCGCGAGGACATTACATATCCGTCAATCAGCATTTGCTATCAGGATATCCTGACGGGCTACAGCTTCAAATACAACGCGGATGTTGTATACGATGCGGCGAGCGTTGTAAAGGCGCCGTATATTCTCTCTGTATTGCAGGCTATCGACAGCGATGAGAAGAAATTTTTCGAAAAGGTTGAAAACGGATTTGAGCCCGAAATGATCGACACTGACGGGGACGAGATTCCCGATACTATCAAAATCGAATACTCCGATCCAAGCTTTGATCTATCCGAAACGGTTGTTTACACAAAGGATGAAATGTTCCGTGAGGGCTCGGGAAAGATAAAGGATATGGAGGATGGTACGGAATTTTCGTATCTCGATTTTGTTAACTACACCCTGCTCTACAGCGACAATGTTGCTTATCAGGCGCTGAGAGCGCGCTTCGGCTATGATAATTTCTACAAGCTTGCAAGCAAGCTCGGTGTAAAATCCGTACTGAAGGGCGGCAACTCTATGAGCGCTGCAGACGCTGTAAAGCTATTTGCGGAGATCTACAAATTCACCGAGGAAAGCGAAAAATACGGCACGGTAATGAAGGAAGCAATGTTAAAGGGAAATCACACCGTTATTGTTCCCTACGGCGTTTATCCTACAAAGACGATGCACAAGTACGGCTGGGACACAAACGCCTACCACGACGTTGGTATTGTGTTATACGCGGACAGGCCGCTTATAATCTCGGTTTTCTCCGATCTCGACAATGGAGGCACTGAGGTCAACGCATTCCTATCCGGCATCGTTGGCAAGCTGTTTAAGCTGCATAAAAACTTCTATTAAGAAAATAAGCTCCGTCTGAATTTCAGACGGAGCATTTTCTATGCTTAGTTTTTTGAAAAGGTTTTAATCTCGTCGCTTCCTTCAAGCATGCAGGAAGCAAATCCCAAGCCTTCAAGCTTTGAATAGAGCTTGCCGAGCTTTTTGGGAGCTTCAAAGAGGGTGACCTCATAGGTGGCGCGAAGCTCATCTGCATGTTTCAGAGCCGCTTCAAAGGTTTCCTCCGTATAAATGAGTGCGAACTTCGATTTTGTATTCGGAAGAGCTTCGATTCTGTCAAGAAGGATTCCTGCAATTCTCTCAAAGCCTATTGAGAAGCCGACAGCGGGAATACTCTCCCCGAGGAATTTTCCGATAAGATTATCGTAGCGTCCGCCGCCGCCGATCGCACCGCGGAATTCGGGGCTTGAAATTTCGAAAACCGTACCTGTATAATAGCCCTGACCGCGAACGAGCGTCATATCGTATTCTACAGCGTATTTTCCCGCAGAAGCCGTGTTTGACAGGTCGATGATCCTGCGCAGATTCTTTATGCAGTCAAGTTCTCCGCAGAGCTTCTCTGCCTCGTCGAGTGTGAACGGAACTACCTCAAGCGCGCTCATGAGCTTATTAACAGCTCCCTCGTCAAAGCCCTTGGAAAGAAGCTCTTCGCGAACACCCGATGCCTCAATCTTATCGAGCTTATCGAGCGATATGCAGACCGAATCACAAGCTTCCGCCAAAAATCCTGCGCTCATGATTATAGCCTTAAGGAGCTGTCTGTCGTTAACGCGGATTTTGAAGTTGTTGAAGCCGATATTCAAAAGAGCTTTGGCTGTGGTGTGAATGAGCTCAACCTCAGCTGTATATGAATCGGAGCCGATTATATCGATATCGCACTGTACGAACTCGCGCATACGTCCCTTCTGAGGACGCTCGGCACGGTATACCTTATCGATCTGAATAACCTTGAAGGGGGTCGGAAGCTTTGCGCGGTTGTTGGCAAAATAGCGTGTGAGCGGAAGTGTTAAATCGTAGCGAAGTCCCATGTCCGCAATCTCGTTGTATTTGCCCGAGGCTATTGCCTCGTCAAGCTTTTCGCCGCGCTTCATGATCTTGAAAATCAGGTTAAGATTCTCTCCGCCCTCGGATTTATCGAGGTTTTCGATGTCCTCGATTATCGGAGTTGTGATACGCTCAAAGCCGCAGGAGCGGCATGTTTCGAGTATAGTATTCTGCAAATAGTCGCGAACGAGCACTTCCCTTGGGAGGTAGTCGGTCGTTCCCTTGACAGGTGTGATCTTCATTTTCAGAGTCCTTTCAAATTTCAAATATAAAAATATTATACAATATCAGGCGGAAATTGTCAATACATCGCCCATTTTTTCCCTTTTACCCTTTTTGTGGCTGGAAGCTTAAATTCAATACCCCTTCGTCGAAATGACGGAAACAGGCATAAGAAAAGGCTCCATCATTATCGGGTGGAGCCTCATTTTGCTATATGAATTATCGGCCTTGCAGTTCAAGCAGTTTATTCAGAAAGTTAAACTGTTTTACCACTGAAAGTCCGCATCGAATACTGTGCAATCAGCAACCATGCTATCAGGGACAGCAACAGTAATAAACCAACCAGCCATATCATCTGTGCCAACCTCTGGATTATTTGTTTGTTTAACATGAATACAGAAGTTGCCATCAGCATTATAGACACTATCTACACCGTATCTAAAAGAACCGCTGCTTGCTTCTACATATACAAGCATTAATGTATTCTCTGCAAAGAAATCTTCATCGTACTTAACAGTGGCATCGTTGAAAGATGGTACTTCATCGTAGCCGTGGTCAATGCTCAACGTGTCTTTAACATCATTTTTGAACTGTTCCAGCGCTGCCAAAGTATCAAACTTATAGATTGGCAAATGCCTTACACTGCTAATTGCCATCTTGTCGATGTTTAATGCTTTTGTATAGATTTCGTTCAGGTCGCCCCAGTTTGCATAGGATACTGCAATATCAAAGGCTTCCTCTAAGGGAGTACCACCAGGTTGAATTTCATTTGTGGTTTCCTCAATGGGGGTGGCGGCAGACGGGTCTGTACTTGTAGTTTTTACATTACAACCGACCAGTCCAAATACACAGATCAATGACAAAAGCAGTGCTATCAGCTTTTTCATGCAGGTAACCTCCTTGGTTGTTAAATGCTATTTGTTTACATAGACGAAAAATTTCAAAAAAAGTTCCATGTTTTCTTTATTTTACAATACTTTTATGCTTCTTTCAAGGTAGGTTATCTTCATGTTGGTTTCGTAAAAATACTGAAGTTCAGAACGGACACAATTAGGGGAAAAGGGAAGAAATTGACGAAGATTTCTTCAGCAACAAAAATCAGAAAAGGGATCCCATTTTAAGACTAAAATTTTGCTCTGTATTCGCTTGGCGTCATTCCCATGACAGATTTGAAGTTTCGGTTGAAGCTTCGAAGCGAATCAAATCCGCAATCGTATGCGATCTTCAGTATTGTCTGATCGGTGTTCTGGAGAATATAGCACGCCTCATTAATGCGATATCGGTTGACATAATCGGTAAACGCAATGCCGGTATGCTTTTTAAAATACTTCGAAAGATAGACGTAGTTATAAGAAACCTCGCTTGAAAGCGCTGCCAAGCTGCAATTCTTACTGTAGTTGTCCTCAACATAACGAAATATCTGCGAGGTGAGCTGTTCCACCTCATTTTCGCGCAAGGTATAGTCAGCGCCCGCGTCGAATTCGCCGCAAATCGTATAAAGAAGTCCTTTGATCTGCATAATGCTCATTTCGGTGTCGCGCATTTTCTGGAGCTGCTTTACATAAAATCCGTCAAGCCTGAACTTATTGTCCGTCGGGAGCTTTGATGAAAAAATCTTGCTGTATGCCTGAACGAGCATAGGCGAAAAAATACATAAAAAATGGCAACTGTGTTTGACAGTCGAAATCTCATGCGCCTGATTTGGAAAAATGAGGAGCGCGTCATCTTTTTTTAATGTATATACCTTTTTATCGACAGTAACCGTCATTTCGCCCTCAGTTACCGTGAACAGCTCAAAATTGCCGTGCATATGTAACGGAAAACTGAAATCGTAGCCGTCCTCGAGCTTTATGTGCTCGGAGCTCATTGAATTTTGGAATTCGTACAGCATAACCTTTCACCACTCAAAAAAAGCTAAATATTGTCTATCCATTATATATTAAATGGCGTGAAATGTCAAGCATAATTTTGTAAAATTAAATTAGCCGTATATGCCGTTAAATCGGTAAATTTCGCGGCTTGGAGGATTAAAATGGAATTTTTCAACGGTATTTCAAAAATTAATTATGAGGGTTCAAAATCGACGAATCCTTTTTCGTTCAGATTTTACAATCCCGATGAAGTGATCGCCGGCAAGACCATGCGCGAACAGCTTCGCTTTGCTATGTCCTATTGGCACACAATGTGCGCTGAGGGCACTGATATGTTCGGCGTTGGCACTATCGCTAAGAACTACGGCGCATCCGATCCTATGGAAATCGCTAAGAACAAGGCTTATGCAGCTTTCGAGCTTCTTAACAAGCTTGATCTTGACTACTACTGCTTCCACGACAGAGATATCGCTCCCGAGGGCGCAACTCTTAAGGAGAGCAACGCTAACCTTGACGAGATCACAAAGCTTCTCAAGGAATTGATGGCTGAAAATAACAAAAAGCTCCTTTGGGGTACTGCTAACTGCTTCGGCAACAAGCGTTACATGCACGGTGCAGGTACTGCTCCGAATGCTGATGTATTCGCATTTGCTGCTGCTCAGATCAAGAAGGCTATCGAAATCACCACAGAGCTTGGCGGTGAGGGCTACGTATTCTGGGGCGGCCGTGAGGGCTATGAAACACTTCTCAACACCGATATGGCTCTTGAGCAGGACAACATGGCAAGACTTATGCGCATGGCTGTTGATTATGCTCGCTCCATCGGCTTCACAGGCGACTTCTACATCGAGCCCAAGCCGAAGGAACCCACAAAGCATCAGTATGACTTCGATACCGCAACCGTAGTTTCTTTCCTCAGAAAGTACGGCCTTGACAAGGATTTCAAGATGAACATCGAAGCTAACCACGCAACTCTCGCTTGCCACACCTTCCAGCACGAGCTTCGCGTTGCAAGCATCAACGGCGTATTCGGTTCTATCGACGCGAACCAGGGCGACATGCTCCTCGGTTGGGATACCGACCAGTTCCCCACCAACGTTTACGAAACCACAATGTGCATGTACGAGGTTCTCAAGGCAGGCGGCTTCACAAAGGGCGGTCTTAACTTCGACGCCAAGACCCGCCGCGGCTCCAACACCGCTGAGGATATCTTCCTTGCATATATCGCAGGTATGGACGCGTTCGCACTCGGCTTAAGACTCGCTGACAAGCTCATCGCTGACGGCAGAATCGACTCCTTCGTTGCAGAGCGTTACTCGAGCTACAACTCCGGCATCGGTAAGAAGATCGTTGACGGTACTGCTACAATGGCTGAGCTTGAAAAGTATGCACTCGAAATGGGTGATGTTACCACCAACATCAGCGGCAAGCAGGAATACCTCGAGAACGTACTCAACTCCATCATGTTCGCTCAGTAATTACGCCTCGAAGGATCAATCATTCAAAACCATGCATTTGCGGCATTCGTCGGCATCACGCCGACGAATTGCTCTGCAAATATGCTAAAATCTCCATGCGATGGCGGCATCGCCTAAGATGTGTTCATCGCATAGAAAGGAAGCTTTCTCTTTACGAAAGCAATGATTTCAAAGTATGGAAAAACAGTATTTAATAGGCATTGATGTCGGAACATCGGGCACAAAGAGCGTGCTTTTCGATACGCTCGGAAATGTCATCGCATCTGCACTTGTTGAATATCCCATGTATCAGCCGGCTAACGGCTGGGCTGAGCAGGATCCTGAGGATTGGTGGAATGCCGCTTCCTCGACCCTTACCGAGCTTTCCAAGAAGGCTGTTGACGGCAAGATCGTTGGTATTGGTATTTCCGGTCAGATGCACAGCCTTGTTCTTCTTGACAAGGACAACAACGTAATCAGAAGAGCTATTCTTTGGTGCGACCAGAGAACCGGTGCTGAATGTGCTGAAATCGAGCAGATCATCGGCAGAAAGCGTCTTATTGAAATTACAGCCAATCCCGCACTTACCGGCTTCACGGCAGGCAAGATCATGTGGGTCAAGAAGCACGAGCCCGAAAACTTCGCAAAATGCGCACACATTCTGCTTGCTAAGGACTATATCCGCTTCAAGCTGACGGGCGAATTTGCAACTGAGGTTTCGGACGCGGCAGGAATGCAGCTTCTTGATGTTCCAAACAGATGCTGGAGCAAGGAAGTCTGCGACAAGCTTGGTATTGACATGTCCCTGCTCGCAAAGGTTCACGAGAGCCCTGATGTTACCGGATATGTTACAAAAGAGGTTGCCGAAATGACAGGTCTTCCCTGCGGCATTCCGGTTGCAGGCGGTGCCGGCGATAACGCTGCTGCTGCTATCGGCTCGGGAGTTTGCGAATCGGGCAAGGCTTTCACAACCATCGGAACAAGCGGTGTCGTTTTCGCTCACACAGGTGAGCCGATAATCGATCCCGAGGGCAGAATTCACACATTCTGCGCGGCTGTTCCCGGAACATGGCATGTTATGGGTGTTACTCAGTCGGCAGGTCTGTCGCTCAACTGGTTCAGAGGCAGCTTCGCTTCCGATATGTCCTACAAGGCTATTGACGAGGAAGCTTCAAAGCTTCCAATAGGCTCGGATAAGCTTTTATATCTTCCCTATCTCATGGGCGAGAGAACTCCTATCCTTGATGCTAATGCAAGAGGCGTATTCTTCGGACTTACCACGCTCCACACAAAGGCACATCTCGCAAGAGCGGTTATGGAGGGCGTTTCCTATTCGCTTAACGACTGTCTTGGCATTCTCGATGAAGTCGGCATAAAGCTTGACGACATGGTGCTTTGCGGCGGCGGCGGAAAGAGCAAGTTCTGGAGAGATATGATCTCCGATGTATACGGACTTCCGATCAAAACGCTTGTTTCGGATGAGAGCGCTGCACTCGGTGTTGCAATCCTCGCAGGCGTTGCTGCAGGCGTGTATTCTTCGGTTGCAGAGGGCTGCAAGCTCACTGTTAAGGAAAAGAGCGTGCGTGAGCCGGATGCCAAAAACCACGCTGAATACATGAAATATTACGGTCTTTACAAGAGCTTATACCCTGCACTTAAGGATAAGTTCGAAGCACTCAATTCGCTTTAATTTAAAGAACGGCTGTGCGTGGCTCATTGTCCGTACAGCCGTTTATTGTAAATTCAATTATAGAAAGGGCTTTTATCATGACATTTATGGAAAGAGCTAAAGAGCTTGTTGCCAAGATGACGCTCGAAGAAAAAGCTTCGCAGATGCGCTTTGACGCTCCGGCTATCGAAAGACTCGGCGTTCCTGCTTACAACTGGTGGAACGAATGTCTGCACGGCGTTGCACGAGCTGGTGCCGCAACCGTTTTCCCTCAGGCAATCGGCATGGCTGCGAGCTTCAACACCGACCTCATGTACAAGGTTGCAACCGCTATCTCGGATGAAGCAAGAGCTAAGTACAATGAGTTCAAGAAATTCGGCTACACAGAAATTTATCAAGGCCTTACCTATTGGTCGCCCAACATCAACATTTTCCGCGATCCTCGTTGGGGCAGAGGTCATGAAACATACGGCGAGGACCCATATTTAACCGGCCGTATGGGCGTTTCATTTATCAAGGGCTTGCAGGGAGAAGGCAAATACCGCAAGCTTGACGCTACTATAAAGCACTACGCTGTTCACAGCGGTCCCGAGCCCAAGCGCCACGAGTTTGACGCTCGTCCGACTGAAAAGGATCTCTACGAAACCTATCTTTGGGCGTTCAAGTATTGCATTGACAACGCTGATCCCTCGGCGGTTATGGGTGCATACAACCGTGTTGACGGCGAGCCCTGCTGCGGAAGCAAGAAGCTCCTTCAGGACATTCTCTTTGGCGAGCTTGGATTTAAGGGCTATGTTGTTTCTGACTGTGGAGCTATTGCTGACTTCCACAATCATCACAAGGTAACCGACAACGCTGCCGAAAGCAGCGCGCTTGCAGTTAATAACGGCTGTATTCTCAACTGCGGCAGCGCATTCGACGCTCTTCTTGATGCTGTTGAGGACAAGCTTATTTCCGAGGAAACGATCACTGCGGCTGTTGAAAAGCTTTTCGAGGCTCGTTTCAGACTCGGTATGTTCGACGACGACTGCGAATACGACAATATCCCGTTTGATGTTGTTGAATGCGACGAGCACACAGAGCTCAACCGCAAGATGGCTCAGGAGAGCCTGGTGCTTCTCAAGAATGACGGCATACTTCCCCTGAAGGCAGGTCAGAAGATCGCTGTAATCGGCCCTAACGCCGACGAAAAGAACGTTCTCCTTGGTAACTACAACGGTGCTCCCTCTACATACACTACCCTCCTGCGCGGCATTCAGGAAGCCAACGGCAAGAACAATGTTAAATATGCCGCAGGCTGCCACATTTATCGCGATGTTCGCGGAAACTGGGAGGAGCGTCCGCTGAACGAGGCGCTTGTTGCTGTAAAGAATTCCGACGTTGTAATCATGTGCATGGGTCTTAATCCTCAGATGGAGGGTGAAGAAACTGACGGCTACAACAGCGCACACGGCGGCGACAAGGGAGATATTGAGCTTCCTAAATCTCAGATGAACTTATTTAACGCGGTTGTAGCACTCGGAAAGCCGATCATCTTCGTTAACGTCAGCGGAAGCTGCTTGAATCTCTGTGAGGCTGATGCTAAGTGTAACGCCGTTATTCAGTGCTTCTACCCCGGCGCAGAAGGCGGTCACGCGCTCGCAGACGTTATCTTCGGAAAGGTTTCACCGAGCGGAAGACTTCCTGTCAGCTTCTACAAGTCTACCGATGATCTCCCCGATTTCGAGGATTACAGCATGGAGAACCGCACCTACAAGTTCTTCAAGGGCGAATGCCTCTATGACTTCGGCTTCGGTCTGACTTACTCGGATATTGTTGAAACTAAGATCGACGAGAACACTGTTGAGGTTTACAACAAGGGCACATGGGATACCGACTATTCGGTTCTCAAGTTCGAATACATTCCTCACAAGAATCTCTGCGATTTCAAGAAGATCCACATTCGCGCAGGCGAAAAGGTTATCGTCAAGTTCGACGGTAAATAACAGAATAATCTCAGGCGGTTGTACATGCAGCCGCCTGAATTTTTAAACCACTCACCCGGCGTCGAGCCGGATTTCATCCCCGCAGGGAATTTCATCATCAAAGATGATTTCACCCACCCGCATGGGTGGTTTTAGTTGAAAACCCGCCTTGTGAAAACAAGTCGTTTTTTCTGTCTATGGGCTATAAAAAAGATATTTTGCGTTTTTTGCAATCGGATTTTAACCTTCACAGTTATAAGTGAAATCGTGGCGATGCCACGATGAAATCCTCGCTTCGTTCGGATGAAATCTTCCGCTATAGGCGGAAGATGAAATTAAATCCGCCTCTCCTATCCCCGCGAAGCGGGATTTCATCGCGAAGCGATTTCATCCATGAAAGTGGATTTATTCCGCCATCGGCGGATTTAGTTGAAAAACCGACTTGTAAAAACAAGTCGGTTTTTCTGGTGCAGGTAACAGGAATTGAACCTGCATGACCTTGCGATCACTAGAACCTGAATCTAGCGCGTCTGCCAGTTCCGCCATACCTGCGTATTATATTTAGCTGTTGATTTTTACACGAAGCAGCTCTCCGAGGCGGGGCTTGTATCAAGCCGTTAAGGCGTTCATCGATGGGACGCTGCTTGAATCTTGTGCGTCTGTCAATTACGCCAACCCACGTATTTGTCTTAGCTTTAAGCTTCAACAGATGTTATTATACCATATCATACATGGTTTGTCAAGAAGTTTTCGAACATTTTTTGACCGTGCCGACGAGTTAAATCGGCACGGTCTTTTTTGCATTATGAGAGATTTACGAAATCCATTCCCTTTCCGTATGAGGTGTATTCGACCTCTATGGAGTCAATTAGTGGATAGAATTTCTCGTAAAATTTCGAATAAGAATAGCTCTCGAAAATTTCGTCGCGATGGGTCTTCATATACGCTTCGTTTTTTTCGCAGCGCTTGACTATATGAAATCCGTAAGGCGATTCAACAACCACGCTGTATTCTCCGACTGCAAGCTTTGATACCGTTTCCCATATTTCATCAAGCGCGTCATATTTCATCGTATAATATCCGTGCTCCGGCGGAAGGTCAACCTCATTATAGTCGCTGTATTCGCGCATGATATCCTCGAATACTGCCCCCTCGGAAAGCTTCTTCAGAGCTTCCTCAGCACGCTTTTGCGCAATACTGCGGGTTTCGTCTGAAGTATACTGTACAAAAACCTCCTTGACGCAGACAACGTCATCGCTCTGCAGCGCTGCGTCTATTGAAGCCTCATCTGTTGCAAGCTCGCCTTTCTCTTTCATTTTATCAAGTATCGAATAAGCGAGCATGGATTCAAGCGTCATTTCGCGAAAGAGGTCGTCTGTGAGGTACTGCTCGCGTAGTGCGATGAGGTAGGTTTCATCATCTCCGCACGAGGCTCTGTAGCTCTCTACATACTGCTTTGCCGATTCGGTATTTTCCTTTGACAGCTTTGCACCGTACTTCTCTGCCATTATTACAAGTCCGTGCTTGTTTTTGACGTTATCCTCGCACAATGCCTTCAGTCTTGCGACGTCATCCGCATTGAGAGTGGCATCCGCGCCGAAAATATCGCGCTTATTATTAAGATAAAAATATCTGTATTCCTGATATTCAACCTTCTCGCCGCCTACGGTCATAACAATCTTCTTATCCTGCGCCGTCGGTGAGAGATCAACTCCCGAGCCACCGCATGAAGTCGAAAATATTATTGAAAAAGCAAGCGCGCCTGCTGCTATCATTCTTGTAATACTCAATTTAAAGCTACCTCTGACTTTCAGATATTTGTGTAATTAATGTTATTATAAAATACAAATGTGACAGTTGTGTGACGATTTGCAAAAATACCAAAAATTCTCTCGGAAATTTTGTTAAATACAATGACGCACAGTGACGAGCTTTGCTCTGCGAAGGAGGTCTGCACGGTGATATAATCAACTCATAAAAAGAACAAACGCGCTGATGAGTCAGAAGGGCGCGGAAAGGACAGTATGGCAAAAATTTCAAAACGCAATCTTATCACGATGATCAGAGAATACATCGACGAATGCCGCCTTAGCGACACCAAAAAGCCGATCTTCGCAAACGTTGCGGGCTTTTGCAGATTTGCAGGCATTTCCGTCAGCGAATTTCTTACGTTCAAGCGGAAGTTCCCTGCTGAATTCGAAAATGCAGGTGCTTACTTTGAGGATGCGGCTTTAAACTCAGGTGCTACAGCTTCTCTTGTGGGCTTATATCTTCGCGAATACGGTTTTTGGGGAGCTCCATCCGAGGAAGACGTGGAATGCGAGCATGACGGCTATGCTGACGGTATTTAAATCATGAAGCTAACCGGCAAACCCAATCAAAAGCAAGCGGAATTTTTCCGTTCAACAGCCCGTTTCACTGCATACGGCGGATCTCGCGGCGGCGGCAAAAGCTGGGCGCTTCGCCGCAAGCTCATTCTTCTTTGCATGCGCTACCCGGGCATTCACTGCATGATAGTTCGCCGAACGCTTTCCGAGCTGAGGCAAAATCACGTTATCCCTCTCCTGAGGGAAATCGGTTCCTCAGTTCCCTATTCGGCAGGCGAGCGGATATTCCGTTTTAAAAACGGAAGCCGCATTGACCTCGGCTATCTCTCCTGCGACAGCGACACGCTTCGCTATCAAGGTCAGGAATACGATATTATCGCCATTGACGAGGCAACTCAAATCACAGAATATCAGTTTTCAACGCTAAAGGGTTGTCTTCGAGGTGTGGGGAGCTTTCCGCGCCGAATGTATCTGACCTGCAATCCAGGCGGTGTCGGTCACGCTTGGTTCAAGCGGCTGTTCATCGACCGCAAATTCCGCGAGGGCGAGCGTTCTGAGGATTACCGTTTCATCAGGGCAAGTGTTCGCGACAACACGGTGCTTATGGAAAATGACCCCGATTACATTGCAACGCTTGAAAGTCTTCCGGATATGCTTCGTTCGGCGTGGCTTGACGGAAACTGGGATGTTTTCGAGGGGCAGTTCTTCCCCGAATTCTCACGCGAGCGGCATGTTATTATGCCAAAGCAGCTTGAATCGCATCAGAAATTTGCGGCGTTCGATTACGGCTTTGACCGATTTGCGCTTCTCATTATTTCTGTCGTCGGCGACACGATCTATGTCACTCGCGAATTCTGCAAATCGGGGCTGACCCTCTCCGAGGCAGGCGAGGCGCTTGCTAAGGTTTGCTCAGAGGAAGGCGGTATCACCTATGCGGTCGCCTCTCCCGATCTATGGAACAGGCGGCAGGATACGGGCTACAGCGGCGTTGAGATCATCTCACGTCTATATGGCACCCCACCGCTGATCAAGGCTGACAATCGCCGTATTCCCGGCTGGAGAGCAGTTCGCGACAAGCTAAACGGCAAGCTTAAAATTTTCTCGACCTGCGATGAGCTTATTCGCTCAATGGAGGCTCTGCTTTGTGACAAGACCGTCGCTGAGGATGCCTCGGGCGAGCCGCACGATGTAACACACACTCCCGAGGCTCTCCGATACGCAATAATGTCGCGCCCCGATGCCGCATCAAGCACAACCGTCACGACTTCAAAAAGCATCTCATCGTTTTTAAGCTATTAACCCGGTATTTCCGTTCTCATCCTAGGCGAGCGCGGTTATATAAATTATTATTTTATGGAGGCTTATCATGGCTATTTCTAACTTTATTCCTTCCGTTTGGAGCGAAACGCTCCTCACACAGCTCGACCGCGAATACATCGGTGTTCGCAACTGTAATCGCGATTTCGAGGGCGATATCAAGGACAAGGGCTCATCTGTCAGAATTTCGGGCATCGGCGCAATCTCTGTCTTTGATTACACTAAGGACACCGATATGGACGCTCCCGAAACGCTCACCGACAGCGCAACTACACTCTACATCAATCAGGCGAAGGCTTTCAACTTCCAGATCGATGATGTTGACAAGGCTCAGGCACAGCCCAAGCTTATGCAGGCGGCAATGAGTCAGGCGGCGGCAGCTCTTGCTGAAGCGGCAGACAAGTATGTTTACTCTCTCTTCCTTGAAGCTACCAATGATAACAAGATCACTCTTGACAATGTTACTCCCGAGAATATACTCGGCCTTATCATTCAGGCCCGTCAGAAGCTTCTCATGAACAATGTCAACAGCAACACACCTACCTCTCTTGAAGTAACTCCCGAAATTGCAGCTATCTTAATGCAGTCCAAGGTTCTTCAGGCAACCGACAATTCCGATGTTATCGAAAACGGTTCGCTCGGCAAGCTTTTCGGCTTTGACATTTACGTTTCTCCGAACGTTGTTAAGGCAGGCACTCGTCATAAGTGTATCGCTCGCACAAAGCGTGCGGTAGCTTTCGCTGAGCAGCTCAACGAGATTGAGGCTTATCGCCCCGAAACCCGTTTTGCAGATGCTCTCAAGGGTCTGCATCTTTACGGCGCGAAGGTCGTTTTCCCCAACGAATTCCTCGTTCTCGACCTCTCTATCTGATTTTCGCTGAGCGCTTTTCGCACGGGCGGAGCTTCCGCTCCGCCCATGCTTTTATTAATTCAAAGGAGGTTTAATATGACCTGCAATACGATTTACGAAACCGCACTCGCATTGCTTGGCGAGGTCAGCTACAACGGAAGCTGCTCAGATTACGAGGAGCGTGCGCCGTATTTGCTGAGAATGATAATCACACGTTTGGCTGTATATTCAAAGTTTTTGAGCGGAACCGAGGCTGAGCTTGAGGAGCTTACGCTTGAGTCTGAGTTTCCTCTTGATCTGCGCCTTGCACCCTGCGCATCGGAAATGCTTGCTTCGATGCTTATTTTCGATGAAATGCCCGAGCTTTCGCGTGACCTTATGGAATATGCCGAGAACGATCGCGAGCTTGTCGAGGAGTTATCTATTGCTCCCGATATAGGCACAACGCGCGAGGTATATTGATTATGAAACCGCTCGAAAAGCTTATAATCAAGAATTTTCTGAATGCCGAGAACATTCAGAATTTCCGCATCATGCCAAACGGCACACTCAAGAAGCGTGAGGGCTACACTCGTCTTATTGATTTAGGAAATCCTATAAGAGGCGCTATTTCGCAAAAGGGCGCGAGCGGAGAGATAATCTACGCTGTCGCAGGCTCCACGCTCTACAAAATCAGCGGCGGTGAGAATTACACTGCAACAGCGCTGGGAACTCTTTCAAGCTCAAGCTTCAGAAGTGACACACAGCGTGTTTTGATGTTCATGTTTAACGACATTCTCTACATTCTTGGCGGAGGTAATTACTACAAATACACCTCGGCAGGCATTTATATTGTAGAGGGATACGTGCCGCTCATCAGACGAAACGCAACTCCTACGAGCATCGGCACGGTTTATGAGCGTAAGAATCTTTTGAACTCTAAGGCTCGCATGAGATTTATCCCCAACGTCAACACATATTTCTACAAGCTGTACGGTGATGTTGTCTCTATTGACAAGGTTTTGGTTAACGGCAATCCGTATTCGTCAACTGCGACGCTGGTTCGTGAAGGAAGCACTTGCTACATAAGACTTGATATTTCGGTTCAGACAAGCTCTGAGGACATTCTTGAGGTTTGGTTTACCCTTAATGAGGACTCCCGTCGAAGCGAGGTGCTCTCCTGCACGGATTCTGCCGTTTTTGGCGGCGATTCCGATTCGAGGGTATTTCTGTACGGCGGTGAGCGTCAAAGCGTTCTATACCCCTCAGAGCCCGAGATGAACGGAAGCAGTTATCTCATCTCAGCCGAATATTTCCCTGCCGGTGGTGAAATGATCGTGGACAACGGCAACTTCCCTCTGACGGGAGCTATGCGTTATGGTGACCGTTTGTTTATTTACACAAGCGACACAACATATTACACATACGCCCGTGAGGGGACGGCTACAACGGGCAGACCTTCGTTCACTTATCCGATAATTCCATGGAGCTTTGAGGTCGGCTCGGTCGGACAAGGCTGTGTCGGTATTATCGATAACGAGCCGCATGTTCTTAGCTCCGGCGGGCTGTATCGCTTTATCAAACCGGAGAACTCAAACGAGCTTATGGCTCATTCCGTGAGCATTCCCGATTACATCGGCATGACTAAGGATTTTATTTCAAACTGCTCGATGTATGTTAGCAAAAACACGGGTGAGATCTGGTTTTACGGAAAAGGCAGTCATGCCGGCAGAATTGCAGTTTATGACAAGCGCCGTTCGCTTTGGTTCTCGTTTACAAACATCTCCCCAAGCTTTATGTTCACCTACTCAAACGAGCCTGCGTTTGTTTCGGGCTCGGCGATCTATCTTCTTTCAAGCGACGCGACGTCCGATGTCGGAGACGGCTTTGAGGCGATCTACGAAAGCTCTTTTCTTGACCTTGGAAACGCGTTTGAAAACAAAACGGTGTACGAATTTGCAATGTCGCTTGGCAGAGCGGTCGGCTCTAAGGTCAACTGCGAGTTGATAAGTGACAAGGGGGATTCACATTCGATCGAGCTTGAAATTCCCGAGGATATCCCTCACGATGATACTCCGTCGGTGCTTCGTGCTCATGCAAGGCTCGGTCATGTTTCGTTTGTCGCATTCAAGCTGATTTCACCTGCTGACAGCGAAAAGTGTCTGATACACGAAATAATGATTCGATACAGGGTGAATTAGTTGACTGACCAAAATGGCCTATTTCTAAAAAGCCCGTTTTGCAAAAAAGAAAGAAAGGTAGACCTCATACAGGTCGTGGACTTTTTATGTTAGCAATTCTTTATCTGCTCGGCTTTATCTCGGGTGCGGCGGCAATGCTCATCTGGCGGATTCTTCGTGCTAAGCGAGGTGGGCATGCGCCCGATGATATTGACCGTGATTTTTTAAGTATTCTCAATTATTAAAGGAGTGATTATCTTGAAAGAAAACATTTCATGGCGGCAGTTTGAAGCAGGTCGCGACTACAACAATCGCATCGGACTTTACGAAAACACCGCCACAAACGAAAGATTCTATCGCGGCGACCAATGGAAATCTATAAAATCGGGGCCGCTTCCAACTCCCGTTTTCAACTTCGTGCGCCGGATTATCGATTATCTCACATCCCAGGCTGCAAGCACTAATGTTGACATCGTTTATTCGGACGAAAATCTTCCGTTCGTTCGCGACGAGCATCACCGCGAAAGAATTAAAGATGCGCTCTCTCTGCTCAACCGCAATGCCGCTTTCCGTTGGGAGAAGTGTCATATCGACCGTTTGATCTATCGTGTGCTTCTTGATGCGGCTATAAGCGGTGACGGCATTTTCTTCACCTATTGGGATCCCACTATTCGCACGGGTCAGCCTTTTACGGGTGATTTTGTAACCACCTCGATCGACGGCGCGAATTTATTCGTTGAAAATGTAAACTCGTCGGATATTCAGAGTCAGCGTTATGTAATCATCTCGGGACGCGACAGCGTAGAAGCTCTCCGCTCAGAGGCACTTCTTAACGGTGCTACTCGCGAGGAAGCTGAAAAAATTGTCGCTGACGGCGATCTTCATTACGGTGCAGGCGACTGCGCGGCATTCGAAAATCTCGACGCAACGGCAAAAAAAGCTACCTACATCATAAAATTCACTCGCGACGAGCGCGGATTCGTTCAGTTCGAAAAATCAACAAAGGACTGTATAATCCGCCGCGTTGTAACCGGATTAAAGCTTTATCCTATCGCGATGTTCAACTGGATACCCACTAAAAATTCCTACCACGGAACCTCTCCCATTACCTCTCTGATTCAGAATCAGAAGTACGTCAACAAGGCGTATGCTTTGATCATGAAGCACATGATCGACTCAGCATTCTCGAAGGTTGTCTACGACAAGACCCGTATTCCCGAATGGACTAACGAGGTTGGTCAGGCGATTGGAGTTGCAGGCGGAAATCTTGAGGGCATTGCAACCACAATCAATCCCGGCGAGATGGACGATAGCTTTGCAGGCATAATCGGAGATGTTATATCCCACACCAAGGACAGCATGGGTGCTACAGATGCTTCCCTCGGTGAGGCGGCTCCTACAAACACCTCTGCAATCGTTGCGCTTCAGGAATCAAATTCGATCACGCTCAACTCGCTTAGGAACTCGCTTTACAGCTGTATTGAGGAGCTTGCTGAGATATGGATCGATTTCATGTGCGCCTACTATGCTGACGGACGCATGATTTTGACCCGTGAGGGCACTGCAGAGGCTATAGACTGCCGTTTGCTTCGTGAGGAGCTTATAAGCGCGCGTGTTGATGTATGTGCGGCAACCCACTTCTCAAAGGCAAGCGCACTCTCGGCATTGAACTCGCTGCTTGAGGGCGGTCACATCACCTTTAAGCAATATCTCGAGAGGGTTCCCGACGGTGTGATCCCGCTCTGCGAGCAGCTGATAGCTGAGGTTGATAACAAAGAATCCGTCAGCGAATCAGGAGTCGCGACGGAAGCATAAGTCAGATGGGATTTTTAAACTTTATTTTGCGCCAACCGGTGCAGACCGCGCCCTAAGATGGGCAGAAAGGAAGCTTCCGCTTCGGCGGAAGCTATGGTTACAAACATGGAAGAAATCAAAACTACTGAAGAAGTAAAAACTTCTCCCGATGCCGAAACTTCCCCGGAAACTAAAACCTCTCCGGAAGTCGAAATCTCTCGCGAAGCTGAAACCTCTCCCGAAGCCGAAGCAGAAAAAGCTGAGCCTGCTATGACCCCTGAGGAGATCAACGCATCTAACGCCGCGATGTCAACGGGTGCCATTCGGGATGACGGTCAGGGAGCGGCATTCTTCACCGCAGCTGATGTTCGCGCAATGAGCCGCGAGCAGGTCAGACGAAATTTGAAAAAGATCATCAGATCTATGGAGAGCCCCGACTTCTAAGGAAAAGGGCTGTCGGTAAGCGTCAATGCGCGGTGCGACAGCCCAATATTATCAGCCAAGCTTTGCTATAGCTTCGTCAACAGCCTTTAACTGTTCAATGTATTTTTCTTTCTTTGCCTTTTCAGCCTCGATCAGCTGTGCGGGAGCCTTTGCAACAAAGCCCTCGTTTGACAGCTTCTTTTCAACTCGCTCGATCTCGGATACAAATTTTGCGCGCTCCTTATTCAAGCGTTCGCGCTCCTTTGCAAAGTCAATGAGCTCTCCGAGCGGAATGAATATAGTTGCACCGATTGCAACGATCTGAACGACATTTTCGTCGGAATATGCTTCGACGAACTCTACCTCAGATGCCGATGCAAGCTTCTCGAAGAACTTTGCGCAGTTATCGGAATAGGTTACGCGGTCGTTTGTTGCGATGATAACCTTTGCCTTCTTAGAGGGCGCTACGTTCATCTCGGTGCGGCGGTTACGAATAAGCGTGATAGCATCGATAAGCTTTGCCATCTGTGCCTCATCTTCCTCATATACAAGCTTTTCGCTGTATTTCGGATAATCGGAGATCATGATGGATTCGCTGTCATGCGGAAGCGCCTGATAGATTTCCTCGGTGATGAACGGCATAAACGGATGAAGCAGCTTGAGAGTTTCGGTCAGCGCATATGCGAGAACATTCTGCGCAACCGCATCTCCCTCGTTAAGACGAGGCTTAACAAGCTCAATATACCAGTCGCAGAGGATATCCCAAACGAAGTCGTAAAGCTTAGACAGCGCAACTCCAAGCTCAAACTTATCGAGGTTTGCAACGACCTCTCCGATAAGCTTATTGAGCTTTGAGAGGATCCATTTATCCTCGGTCATGAGCTTATCCTCGCTTGGAAGCTCAACCTTATCGATGGTAAGATTCATGAGCATGAAGCGCGATGCGTTCCAAAGCTTATTTGCAAAGTTGCGGGCAGCTTCAACCTTTTTATCGGAATAACGCATGTCATTTCCGGGGGCATTACCCGTAACAAGCGCGTAACGGAGCGCGTCTGCGCCGTATTCATCGATTATTTTCAGCGGGTCAACGCCGTTGCCGAGAGATTTAGACATCTTGCGTCCGAGCTCGTCGCGAACAAGTCCGTGAATGAAAATATGCTCAAACGGTGCTTTTCCGGTATTTTCGAGCGCGGAGAAAATCATACGTGCTACCCAGAAGAAGATGATATCGTAGCCTGTTACGAGCACGCTTGTCGGATAGAAATATTTAAGATCCTCGGTTTCCTCCGGCCATCCGAGAGTCGAGAAGGGCCAGAGCGCAGATGAGAACCATGTATCGAGAACATCCTCCTCCTGACGCATTTTTGCACCGCACTTGGGGCAGGTGTCAACATCGGTCTTTGAAACTACCATCTCGCCGCACTTATCGCAGTAGAATGCGGGAATACGGTGTCCCCACCAAAGCTGACGCGAAATGCACCAGTCATGAATATTCTCCATCCAATTTGTGTATATCTTAGTAAAGCGCTCTGGCACGAACTTTACATCGCCGTTTACGGATGCCTCAAGCGCAGGCTTTGCAAGCGGCTCCATCTTTACAAACCACTGATTTGAGGTCATAGGCTCAACTGTTGTTCCGCAGCGGTAGCATGTGCCGACATTGTGGCTATGAGGCTCAATCTTTACAAGATATCCGCCCGCTTCAAGGTCTGCAACGATAGCTTTTCTTGCGTCGTAGCGGTCCATTCCCTCGTATTTTCCACCTGCCGCATTGATTGTACCGTCGCCATTCATAACGAGAAGATTTTCAAGATTATGTCTGCGTCCTACCTCGAAGTCGTTCGGGTCATGCGCGGGTGTAATCTTAACACAGCCCGTTCCGAATTCCTTGTCAACATAATCGTCGGCGATAAGCGGTATCTCGCGGTTGACGAGCGGAAGAATGAGCTTTTTGCCGACAAGCGCCTTATAGCGCTCATCGTCAGGGTTAACCGCAACAGCGGTATCGCCAAGAAGCGTTTCGGGACGAGTCGTTGCAATAACGACCTCACCCGAGCCATCAGCAAACGGATAGCGGATATGCCAGAAATTACCCTGCTGCTCGCTGTACTCTACCTCAGCATCCGAGAGAGCGGTCATGCAATGAGGGCACCAGTTTATAATGCGGTTGCCTCTGTAAATAAGTCCTTTTTCGTAGAGATTTACAAAAACCTCTTTAACCGCCCTTGAACAGCCCTCGTCCATTGTAAAGCGCTCGCGGCTCCAGTCGCAGCTTGAGCCGAGCTTCTTGAGCTGATTTATGATACGGTTACCGTATTGATTTTTCCAATCCCAAACGCGCTCAAGAAATTTCTCGCGTCCGAGGTCGTAGCGTGTGAGGCCCTCATTAACGCGGAGGTTTTCCTCAACCTTGATCTGAGTTGCGATGCCTGCGTGGTCTGTTCCGGGAACCCAAAGGGTGGAAAAGCCCTGCATGCGCTTATAGCGAATGAGGATATCCTGCAGAGTTTCGTCGAGCGCATGGCCCATATGGAGCTGACCCGTTACGTTTGGAGGCGGAATAACGATTGTAAAGGGCTTCTTTTCGGGATCGCGCGTTGGAGTAAAATATCCATTATCGCACCAATTCTGATATATGCGGTCCTCAAATTCCTTGGGAGCATAATTTTTGGGAAGATTGATCTCTGTGTTCATTTAATAAATCCTTTCCTTAAGCTTTATAAAAACATGCATCAAAAATTTTTACATAAAAAACAAAAAATCCCCGACGTTCTGAACGTCAGGGCGTATATACGCGGTACCACCTGATTTTATTACTTTGCGAAAAGCTATCACTTTTCCTCCCTGTAACGTGAGAAGCACGGCGTCTGCTACTTGGTTTTACCCGTTCACTTAGCAGCTCAGGGACTACTTCCAAAGCTTTGGGTGACTGTCTTGCACCGAACGACAGCTCTCTGACACCCTCGGAGATGTACTCCTTCCCGTCATTGCCTATACGAGAAGTATATCACAAAATTTCTATTTTGTCAAGTACAATCAAGCATTTTTTACGCATTGCCAATATCTTTGTCAAATAGCAAAAACAATAATAGCGAATATGCTGACAATAGCATTTTCAAGTGCAAAATGGGAGCTTTTCGGAGGGTTTCGCAAGCGGTTGTCTGCCATTTGGCGAATTGCACATCGATGTATATTATTCGCGCGGTTATTCAATACATTTTGCCCAAAGCGTTAACATTCGTGAATATACTTGCCTATTCATCCTATATGCGTTTATACATGAATTATTATGCTGTCAAAAATGTATTTTATGCGATAATTGTCGTTTTTTGGAAAAAATAGGGCGAATTTCTTGTTTAAAGTTAATATTTCGGTTTATAAGTCGCATAAAATATTGCGTCATAGTGACCATTTTTCACAAAAGGGCTTGCAAAAATAAAAATTTGAGTGTATAATAGTATTTGCCTCGAATTTTTGGATTATTTTCCCTGAGCCCTTGCCCGGGGTAATACAAAAAGGTTGGCTCGCATATACATCGCGTATATACAAGCCTGCCAGCACCGCCAATATGAAAATCTGCCTTCGTGATTTTCAATTCCTCAAGGCGGCGAGACAAATACGAAAGGAAGCATTTTCTATGAAACCAGTTTACGCTACACCAATACTGCAAGGAGGTGATCGCTCGTGAATCTGTTTCCGCAAAAAAAGAATACTGTATCCGTTGCTGTGACTCTCACGTCTGCGATCGCATTCGGATGTGTTGCCGCAGTCGTAATTGCTGCTGTTCCAAACGATCAAGCCGATTCATTAAATCCGGTCGGATCTGAAAATCCGATCCGAATCGAAGCTCCGATCGATGACGGCAATTACCTCTTCTCTTCCCCGCTCGACCCCGATGTAACAATTCAGGTTGAGAACGACGAGGAAGATGGCGCAGTGACATCTATCGCTCCGACAGTTATGGTTGGCGCGCCTGAAAGCACAGAAACAACAAAAGCACCTGAAACCACTAAGGCTCCGGAAACTACCAAGGCTCCCGAAACCACCAAAGCTCCGGAAACAACTAAGGCCCCCGAAACTACCAAAGCACCGGAAACCACCAAGGCTCCGGAAACAACCAAGGCTCCCGAAACAACTAAGGCTCCCGAAACAACTAAGGCTCCGGAAACAACTAAAGCCAAGCCTGTTGAAGCCAAGAAGCTTCTCGCAGACGAGCTCGGAGTTGTACATACCACAAGCAAGGTTAAGTATCAGGTAACCGACAAGGAGATCATCTACGCGGCTACAATTATTCAGCTTGAGGTAATGGGCAACGGTTCAAAGCTTTGGGCGTTCGAAGATACCAAGCAAAAATATTGGGAAATGCTCTCAGTAGCACAGTGCATCCGCAACCGTATGGAAAGCAAGCGCTTCCCTAACACTGCAAACGATGTAATGTTCCAATATACAACTCTTAACGGTAAAAAATTCTATCAGTTTAATCCTTCAACAATTCTTGATTTGTACACTCCTACAGAGGAGGCTATTACCGCCGCAACAGAGGTGCTTCGCGGCGGAGTAACAGTTTTACCGAGCAACTACTATTATTTCTGTGCAACCCGAATCGAATCCAACTTTGAAGAATGGAACGATTTTATGTTAGTCAAAACCGCAAATGGCGGATTCGAAAAACAGCGCGGCCACTTAACTACCTTCTACGCAGGTCACAAATAATTGAATATCGCAAAAAAATCCGCGTCTTTACGACGCGGATTTTTGCTTAAAAATTTATTAAAGCATTTTAATTTCAGCTTTACTGTTTAATATTAAAAGTTTGATTAAATCATATATATAATAATTAGGAAGAAAAATTTCAAAAACCGACTATTTTATCTCAATATCGACACCGTTTACAGTCGCTCCACCGTCGGCACGAATTAAAATATATTTAACTCCGTCGATCATTCTTGTTTCTACAAGGTCGCTCCGCTCGGGATTTACCTTTACAATTACGTCGGGAGTTTTGATGTCGAGCTTTTTCGGGTCTATGAGATTTCGCGGGGAAAGCTCTGCGCTGTCGCCGTATTCGCTGTCAAAGCGCGCCTTGAGCTCGGTTATTTTTTCCTCGGAAACATCGCATGCTTCAAGCACATATGCGATGTCATTTTTTGTTATGGTAAGCGGCTCCTGAACAGCTAAATTCTTGTGCTCCTCGATTCGATTTACAATATCGTCGTGTATCGCTTCGACGACCTCAAGCGTACATTCCTCCTTGAGCGCCTTCGAAAGCGTGGTTTCAAAAATATTTTTCTGTTCACCTGCGGCAAGCGGCAGCTCGGTTCCGAAAATCTTATCCGAAAAATCGGGGCTGTTATCGTCAGGATCCTTAACATAATAGAGCGCGTTGTAGATGTTGGTCTGTCTTCCGTCAAACGCAGGATAGAGCATTCCGAGCAGGGGATACGACACGTTCCATTCGCACGAGCGCGTGTGGAAGGTTTTATTTGTCGCGTCATAGGAAAGTGTGGGCTTAGCTTCCTTAACGGGGCAAACTGCCGACATTATGTATGTAAACATCGAATCCGATTCGCCGGAATCACCGTCATCGCGATGCTTTTTAGGTACATCATATGTATCCGCCATCAAAAGAATCAGCGCATTTCCGTCAAGTGTCAGTCCCTCTGTAGCTTTGTCGAAGAAAGCCTTCGCCGCCTCATCGTCGCGGATTCTTGTTTCGCGGAGCCTTGAAAGAAGCGCATGGCGCTCGCCCGATTCAACCTCGGGAATCGAAAAAGCGATGTCGATCAGATTTTTGCCATTTCCTCCCGAAAGTGCGCGACGAAAAATCGCGAGATATTTCTCGCTCTCCTCCTCAGGAAGCAGGGCAAACGAGGTTGAAAATTCGTGTATTGTTTCGTGCTTTGAGTTTATATATCGTCCTCTGAGGGTCGAAATATTGTTCTTTTCCGGAGCTATGTGTCTGCGAAGCTCCGCAATTTCTTTATCCGTCATTTGGTATCTCCTTAGTGAATTTTGTAGCTATATTATATTACTTTCCCGTCGAAAATTCAAGCTGTATTTTGTAAAATTTCACGCCTTATTATCGTTTCTTGTCCGGCTTTTTGCAACATGAGCTTTTTTCTTGACATTAAGATAATTTTTTGCTATAATTTATCTATAACCTTGAAAGGAATAATCAAAAATGATTCTTACCTCACGCGAAACCTGCATCGCATATCGCTGTCCGTATTGCGGTTCGGGCATAAAAAGCATGGTCGGCGTTTTTTCGCTGTCCGGTGCAATGAAAAAGCTCAAATGCTCGTGCAGTGCAAGTGAGCTGATTATAAATCACACAAACGACGGCAAGCTGAGAATTACAGTTCCCTGCCTGCTCTGCGGAACCGAACACACATTTAAAATTTCTACAAAGCTTTTCTTTGAAAAGGACCTGTTCGTTTACGCATGCCCTTATTCAGCGATGGAGCTTGTTTTCATCGGAAATGAGGAGGCTGTTTCAAAGGCTCTCGAAAAATCCGAAAAAGAGCTTCTCGAGATGCTCAAGGAGATGGGCATTGACGACCTTGACAAGCTTCACGGCGAGCTCGACACGCTTGACGAGGAAGATACCCCATGCGACCCGTCAATTTACGATACCGTAATGTTCGTCATCCGCGATTTGATCGAAAGCGACAGCATAACCTGCTGCTGTGATGAACGCGATTTCTCCGTAGCAATATCCGACGACCATGTCAAGCTGTTCTGCCGCTCATGCGGTGCAGCCAAGGATATTCCGACCGACAGCGAGCTTGCGGCTCAGGCGTTTTTAGAGGTAACTCACCTGAAGCTTG
>JAZNMQ010000053.1:0-24355 GCA_045579745.1 Candidatus Flemingiibacterium sp.
CTGTTGCACTTAGGTGCAACAGCTCCCATAAAATACAGCTTGTCACCCATTCAGGGTTTCATTTATGTGTGCTTAGCACACATAAACCGCCGTATTTGGGCGGGGCTGCATAATTTCGCAAGGCGAATAAATTGAATGCTAATCGAAATTAAACGGAATCGTTCTGCCAAGCGAGAACGACCACAGCTCGACACGGCTGACCCTTCGTCGGGCGATGAGCTCGCACGCGGTTTTATAATAACCGAGCTGGAGTGAATGACGCTCGCGCAGAAGTGAGCAAGCTTCGTCGGGAGTCAGCTCCTTTGGAATGAAATCGGTCTTGTAGTCGAGGACGGTCAGCGTTCCGTCGGGATTTTCAAAGAAGCAGTCGATGATTCCCTGAACCAAAACCGTTTCCCCGTCAAGCGAAGCCCTCAGCGCCTCGTCGGCGGTGAAGTCAATAGCAGGGAGCTTTACATTGAATCTATGCTCGCGGTAGACCCTCGGCGAGGTGCAAATCTCGAGATAGGTACTGCTTGTAAAGAATTTCGCCAAATGCTCGACGTTTATTATCGAGGCAACGCTCTGAGGAATGAATTTGCTTTGAGCAAGGCGTGCGGCTTCGTCTTTTATTAAAGAGAGAAGCGCGCTTTTTGAGAGCTTTTCGCAGTCCTTGAATCTTCCAAGCTCGCAGAATTGCATGAAAAGATGCGTCGCGGTGCCTCTTTCGGCGGCGGTAGCGGGCTTCGTCTTTTCGCTTGTGCTCTCGATAAAGAGCGGCTGTTTTGCGCTGAAGCTTGAAGCTTCCTCGTGCGGCTGAAGCTGGACAAAATCGGAGTCGTCCTCATCGAGCACGGTCGGATAGAGCCTTGAAACGGACAGCTTTGCAGGAATCCTTGTTTTGCTTATATTGGGATAAGCAAAGCCGAAACGCTCTGCAACTACGCTCTGCAAGCCCTCGCACCTTATCGGAGCTGATTCTTCCTCTTGCCCTGCCTCGGTTGGGACAGGCTCGGGGGAATCCTTGGATGTAACGACCTCGATCGTGCAGGGCTCGGATACAGCTTTTTGCTTTGCATGAGCAAGCGAAAGCAGGATCCAGCGTATATATCCGCCATTTTTGAGAACAGTGTATTTTGAAAGCGTTTTCGCGTCACGCTCTGTCTGCTCAAGCAGAGCCTCGGGATCATTGACGAGCGCTGTAACGTAAAGCTTTTCGCGAGCGCGCGTCATAGCGACATACAAGATTCGCATCTCCTCCTCGAGCTGACTGTCAAAGAGGCGTTTTATTATTGCCTGGCGAATCGGCGTGTCGTATTTTGCAAAGCCCGTAGGGTCGGAAAGCTTCAGGGCTATTCCGAGAGAGCGCTCAATAACGATGTCTTTTCGCAGGTCCTGCTCGTTGAAATTCTTACCCGTTCCGCATATAAAGCATACGGGGAATTCAAGTCCCTTTGACTGGTGTATGCTCATAAGCTTGACGGTATCGCTCGACTCGCTGAAATCCTTAGCCGTTTCGAGCGTCGTTTTTTCGTCTAAAATATCGCGGATGTAGCGAATGAAATTATAAAGCCCCTTGTAGGACGAGCTCTCAAAGCGCCGCGCGTATTCGTAAAGGAGCATCAAATTCGCCTTGCCTGTACTGCCGCTGCCCGAAACGAGCGCAGGCAGATCCGTATCTGTGTAGATATACCACAGTAAACGGTCAACGGGCAGTCCGAGCGATTTTTCGCGCCAGCGTTCGAGGTCGAGTAGAAACCTTTTGCCCTTTTCGAAGTCACATCTCTCGGTATAATCGCGCACCGCCTCGTAAAGAGAGCAGTCCTTGTTGTTGTGGCGAATCTTAACAAGTTCGTCAAGCGTAAAGCCGAACACGGGACTTCTCAACGCTCCCGCAAGGTAGATATCGCGCGTCGGGTTGTCGATGATATTCAAAAGGCAGAGCGCTAAAAGCACCTCGGCGTTCTCAAAAAAGCTTTCGCTCGTGTTGTTGTAGAACGGGATCCCACGGCGCATTAATGCGAGCGAGATCGCCTCCGAGGTCGCCTTTGGGCTTCGCATAAGTACAGCGATATCCGACGGAAGAATCGGCGAGCCGTCGTTCTTTTTGCCGTTTTTCAACAGCTTCGAAATTTCGCCTGCGACATATTCAGCCTCGCGCTCGGAAATGTCCTCGTCATCCTCAATCTCATCCGACGAAATGAGGGCAAGATGAACGGGCTCACCCGATTCATCGCCCGTCTTGGCGTGAACGAGAAGATCCTGAGGATAGAACGGAATATCGCCGCGTCCGTTTGTAAACAGACAGCCCGACACGATGTTAGCAAAGTCAATGACCCTTTCATCACAGCGGAAGTTGTGCGATAGAAAGACTGCGGCAGGACTGTGCGGCGGAAGCGCGTCATCCTCAAGACTGCCAAAGCTCTTGCGGTAATCGGAGAAAATGTGCGGCTCGGCACCTCTGAATGCGTAGATCGACTGCTTTATATCGCCTACCATAAATCGGTTGTGCCCGTTTGAAACTGCACGGAATATTGCATCCTGAATGCTGTTTACATCCTGATATTCGTCAATGTAGATCTCATCAAAGCGCTGTGCGACATTTCCTGCCGCCTCTGTCGGCTGTGCGTCCTTTACGAGCAAATTATATGCGAGCCGTTCAAGGTCGCCGAAATCGACAAGCGAGCGGCGGCGTTTTTCGGTGTTGAAGCGCTGTAAAAATGCATTTAGCAGATTATAAAGCTTGTATAGCATTTTTGCAGTATCTATGCTCTCCTCACGAATCTCATCCTGAGTGAGCGAGAAGAATTTCGCTTTAAGCTTCTTTATCTTTGCGGATAGCTGTGTACGCTGTGATTTTGCGTATTCGACCTCCTCGGGGATCTCGACTTTTCTGATGCCTCCAAGCGCGATTGGAGCGTAACCATTAAAAAGCTCCTGCATTTCATCAAAGCTCTGCGCCTCACTCAGTGCATCCATAAACTCTACATCTCTCGAAAATGAGGGCGTGTAGGCCTTTGACATTTTCTCGTCGGTGGAAATGAGGTCGATGATCCTTGCGAAAAAGTCGCGCTTTTCGGTGATCTGTCCGCGGGCGAGCTCCATTATCTGTGCACCGCATCTTGTTTTACCGAAGTCGATGCCTGATTCCGCGTCGCGGCTTATTTCATCGGCGAAAATTTTAATATACTCAATATGCTCGGTGAAGCTTGAAAGCTTGTTTTCGATCGCAAGAAAAGCATCCGCAAGCTTTTCATCGCTTTTTGCGCCGACGAATGTGTCGGCAAACGCTCCGAAATCCTCGATAGGGAAGCCCTCGACGGCATCGGCGAAATAATCGTCGATCAGCTCGTTCATTATGCTCTTTCGAAGCAGGGTGATCTCGGCTTGGTCGGCAATTGAAAAGTCAGCGCGCATGCCGAGCTCATCTGACCACTCCCGTATAAGCTCGAGGCAGAAGCTGTGTATCGTGCAGATCATAGCCCGGTCGAGCGCTAATAGCTGTCTTTCAAGGTGGCGGTTTTTGGGATTCTCGGCGAGCTTTTCCTCGATCGCTCGCGAAATACGCTCCTTTAGCTCGCCTGCCGCCGCCTTCGTAAAGGTAACGATAAGCATTCGCGAGATGTCGGCAGGCTTCTCCTCGTTTGTCAATCTGCGGATAATGCGCTCGGTCAGCACAGCCGTTTTTCCCGAGCCTGCGCCTGCCGAAACGAGCAAATCACGCCCTGAGGCTTCTATCGCGCAGAGCTGTTGTTCTGTCCATTGTCTTGCCATTCTCAGAGCTCCTCCTTAATTTGCTTTTCGGTCTTGCCGCATTTTCTGCAGATGGGCTTCAGCGCGCAGTATTCGCACGCGTCCTGAGATTTCTTCTTCATTGGATGGGCGGCTGCGTTTCCTGCCTTGATCTCGTTGCCGATCGAGCGGACGGAAGCTTCAATTGAGCTTAAAAGCTTTCCAAAGCCCTCGAGCGAGGTGAGGGTGTCCTTGCCCGAAGCCGTACCTCGGCTGTTTATTTTAAAGGGCAGGTATTTTCCTGACAGCTCGCGCTCCATTGCGCCTAAAATTTCCTCGTCGTCGAGTAATAATCCCCGTCTTGCGAGCTTGTCCTGCACAGCGCTCTCGATATCCGTTGCGGACGCCCGTTTATCAAGCGTGATAGTCGGCGGTGCTGCGCTGAGATAGAGCACGCCTGCAGGTATTATTTCGGTGTCGTCTTTTAATTTCAGCGCGCTGTTTTGCTTGCTTCCGTTTTTCCAAATCGAGAAAAGGTACAAAAGCATCTGCAAATCAAGCCCCATAGCGATATTATCGAGCGAAAAATCCTTTGAGCCCGTTTTGTAGTCAACCACGCGCACATAGCATTTTCCATCCTTTTCATAGGTGTCAACGCGGTCGGCAATGCCGTAAATATACGCGTGATTTCCGTCGTCGAGCGGGATCTTAAGCGGCTCTACAGCCGCCTCGCCGGGTGTTGGAAAGCGTATCGGAAGCTCGTAAAAGGCAGGCTTAAACTTGCTTTGCTTAAACTCCTCGACGATATTTTTGCAAAGCAGTCTTGAGGAACGCTTCAGCCGTGCAAACAGATGCGCGAGTCGGCTTCCTGTAAAGTTCGGTGCGATCTTGCAGATCCTTGTCATATAGTTTAGGATGATCTCATCTACCGCTTTGTCGATATCCTCATCGCTCATTTTTGATAGATCATTCGCGCCCGATACAAACACCTCGAGCACATGATGAACAAATGTACCTATGCTTGCCGCATCAAATTTTGCCTCGCGAGGCTCATCGAGCCCGAGCACGTATTTGCAGTAATAGGAAAAATGGCAGAGAACGTATGTATCAAGCCTTGACTGAGTAAGCGCGAGGTCGTTGCCTGCGCAGAGCCTTGCAGCCTCAGCTTCAAGGTGTGCGTTGTCGTCAATGATCGGTATGTCAAGCTTTGCAAGCTTATCCCTGAGGCTTGTATCACCTGCATCCGCGGACGTGGCATAATTAATAAGCTCGAGGTGAAGCGAGGGATCGGTCGTTTTTGCCTCTGCGATGTATTCAAGCAGCTTTGTTTTGCCCTCAAGCCTGTCAAGCAGGGGAAGCTCTGCGAATTTTATAATTTTTGTGTTCGGGAAGAGCATCATAAGGCGGTTTACGCCGATTGACGGCTTCAGCGTGCTTCCCGAAAGGTCAGAGCTTGACCATACGACCGTCAGGGATTCTGACGCGGAGCATGCCGCACGGTAGAACGTGAAGCGCTCGTCCGCGGCTTGATATTCGGCACCTCCTGCAAGCTTGGCTCCGAGCTCTGCAAGCTTTTCGCGCTCCGAATCACTTAAAATGCTGTCGCTGCTCGGCGCGAGAGGAAAGATCTTCTCGTTTGCACCGATCAGATAAACATGCTTTGCGCTCGAACGTACGAGCGAAGCGTCGCCTGCCGTAACCTCGTCGATGGTTGAGGGAATGCGTCCGATATCGATTTCATCGAAAAGGATTCCGAGAAGCTCGGCGAAAATATTAACATCGCATTCGTCGTCGGGCATGACCGTGCACAGCTCGTCGAGCGCATCAATCAGCGTGCTCCAGAGCTGTTCGGACTCCGCCGCGGCGGCAGGATCGCTCTGGCGAAGCCTATCGGCTTCGAGCGTCAGCTTTTCGGGAATCTGTGTATCAAGAAGAAAGCTGTACAGCGCGGTGCAGTATTCGCGCACGGTTTTTGCCTCGTTTAGCGCGGCGTGGAAATCGCCGACGGGTATCATTACGCGCTCGCGAAGCTCGTTAATTCTGATCAGCGTGCGAGCGGATTCCTCGGTGAAGACGGTTTTGTAGCCCTCGGGATTCATCTCGAAGTCGTCAAGCCATCTCCTGCCGCGAATATTCCAGACCTCGGCGTAATTTTCAAGCAGGGAAACCTCGTCGGGCGTTATGCCGACAAGCCCCGTTTTGAGATACGAGATAACATCGGCGGCTTTATAATTCGCGCTGAGAAGCGTCAGTGCGCAGAGGATGTATTTAATCAGCGGCTTCGATTTTATATCCGTTCGGCGGGAGATAAAATAAGGTATGCCGTATTTTTCAAGTATCACGTCAAGAATGCCGTCGTAGCGGTTGATTCCGCGCGTCATTATCGCGAAATCGCGCCATTTTGCACCCTCTCTCACGCGTCGGCAGATGTCTGTGGCGACGCTTTCACATTCGGCGAAAAGGCTTTGACATTCGATCAGCCTTATTGCATCGCTCTGCTTTGTGAACGCGTTTTCCTTTGTAAGATCGAGCGACCAGAGCGATTTTTCAAGAAAACGGAGCTCGTCGGATGCCGCGCGGTGATTTTCATTAAGCGGAGTGATCTTTATCTCATGCGAGGTAGCTTTTGCAAGGTGAAGCAGCGAAACGAGCGTCGAGGCTTGATTTGTAAAGGGCTCACAGCTTGGCTCGCTCGGGTCGATCAAAAGCGAAACCGTAACCTCATCGGCTTGCCTGAAGATGGCATCGACCACGGAAAGCTCCTGCGGAGTGTAGCCGTTGAAGGAATCAAGACAAACATGCGCCCCCTCAAAAAATCGGTTAGCTTTTATAAGCTCGGCGGCTTTTGTCAGGTCGTCTGCAGAGTCGTCGCAGGTTTCACCTACAAGGTTTATGTATGATGCGAATATCAGCGAAAGGTCATAGAGCTTGTCTGCGAGGTGCGCGGAGCCCTTGGACGTCGTATCGGAGCCATCGCTGCCGCTTGCTTCGAGTGTCAGCCGCTCATGGATTCTGTCAAGAGCCGCAGGCGTGATGCGATACGCTTTGAATTCGCTGATTGCAGACAGGAGCCTTGTTACTCGGGCACCCTCAAGCGTGCTCTGGCATTTGAGCATCGGCGCAAGCTCGGTGAGCGTCTTCCACATCATGAGCATTCTGCCGCTTTTTGTTATATAGTTGTAGGAGAGCCCTCCGTATTCGCGGAAAACGCGATTGCAAAGACGCTTGAAATTAATAATTTCGAGCGAGATCGTTGGCTCGTCCGTAAGCAGGTCAGCCATGCGGCTCTCGGCATCAAGTGCCATCTGCTCGGGCACGATCAGAAAGACGCGCTTGCCCCTTTCAAGTGAGCGCGCGGCGGACTTGCATACGAGGGATGTTTTGCCGCTACCCGAACGGCCGAGGATGAAATTTATCATTGTTATGACCATTCCTTTCTGACGGTTTGGTCTGAAAAACGCCCCGCTTTGGGGCATTCCTCCGACAGATTTACAGTAAATATCTCATTTTCGAGGGTTCTTTGGAAAAACGCCTGCGCTTCAAGCGAAAGAAAAAGGCGTGGCGAATATAAAAAACTCCCGACTCTTCTTTGACTGTGACAAAGCGTTTTTTCAAATCGCCCGTCGTAACGAAAACTGCTGCACCGCTTTTGTAAAGCTCGCGAGCGAAGCCCTCGCCAAATCCCGAGGCTCGCGAAATGACATAGATCTTATCGCGCGAAAGTGCATGCGACAGCTCAGGGCTTCGAAGAAAGCGGCTGCCAAGAATATAATCGACTGTCGCTAACACGGAAAGCGTTATTAAAACAAGCGGAATAACCGCGAAAAGCAGGGCGGAGAGCAGTATCAGGATCGCGCTTGCTTCGATTATTCTGATCGCTGTGTAAATGTATCCGACAAGCCGCGTCAGAAAGAGAAAGCGTCCTGTCAGCTTCAGGGTCCTGTTCAACATATCATATAGCGTGGTTTTGCGAAGCGAGGCGTAAAGATATGCCGCAAAGGTCTTTTTTTCGATGAGAGCGGGGAGTTTTGTCTTCATACAACTATATTATATCAAAATGTGTCAAATGATTCAAGGGAATTTTGGGAATTCCTATTTACTTTATTGAAAATTTGTTGTATAATATGAAGTATATAGTAACGAATGAATAAGGAACGATGACAAAGAATGGCGACAAAGAAAAATGCAGTAAGCTACGGCGATAACAGTATCGTCATGTTAAAAGGTCCCGACCGCGTGAGAAAACGTCCTGCGGTCATTTTCGGCTCGGACGGACTTGAGGGCTGTCAGCATTCAATGTTCGAGATACTTTCAAACGCTGTCGATGAGGCTAAAGAGGGATTTGGAAGCGAGATCCGCGTCCGCGCTTTTTCCGACCACTCGATCGAGATCGACGACCACGGCAGAGGAGTTCCGCTCGGCTGGAATGAGGCTGAGGGCAAGTACAACTGGGAGCTCGTTTACTGTGAGATGTATGCGGGCGGTAAATACAATAACAACGCAAGCGATTCCTCGTATGAGTTTTCGCTCGGACTGAACGGTCTCGGCGCATGCGCGACACAGTATTCCTCTGAATACATGGAGGTCGCTTCCTACAACGGCGAAACAGTCAGCAGAGTCAGCTTCAAAAAGGGCTTTCCTACGAGCGATCTGATTGTTGAGCCGCTTGACAAAAAATCAAAGCGTACGGGAACAGTCATTCGCTGGCTTCCCGACCTTGAGGTTTTTACAGACATCAATATTCCCAAGGATTTTTTCTGCGAAACGCTCAAAAAGCAGTCTATTGTCAATCCGAGGATAAAATTTATACTCGAATGGGAAACTGCCGAGGGTGAATTCGACGTCAGCGAATACTACTACGAAAACGGAATTATCGATTATGTTACCGAGATCTCGGGCGGAGAATCGCTGACTGCGCCTGTAATCTGGCATCTTGAAACCTCGGGACGCGACCGCGCCGACAAGGACGATTACAAGCTGAAGGTTGATATTTCATTCTGCATTTCCAACACGGTAAATAAAATCGAATACTACCACAACTCGAGCTTCCTTGAGCACGGCGGCTCGCCCGACAAGGCGGTTCGCACCGCGTTCGTTTATGCGGTCGACAAATATTTAAAGGCTCAGGGAAAATACAACAAGAACGAATCAAAGATAGCATTCGTTGATATTGAGGACTGCCTGGTGCTCGTTTCAAACGGCTTCTCGACGCTCATTTCATACGAGAATCAGACGAAAAAGGCTATAACGAACAGCTTTATCGCCGAGGCAATGAGCGACTTCTTAAAGCATCAGCTTGAGATCTATTTCGCTGAAAATCCGACCGAAGCCGAGCGCATGGCAAATCAGATTTTAATTAACAAGCGTTCGCGCGAAAAGGCTGAAACGACCCGTCTTGATATCAAAAAGCAGCTGACGGGAAAGATCGATATCGCAAACCGCATAGATAAATTTGTGGGCTGCCGCTCAAAGGATCCTGAAAAGCGCGAGCTTTACATCGTTGAGGGAGATTCCGCGCTGACATCATGTAAGCTCGGACGGGCTGCGGATTTTCAGGCAATCATTGCCGTTCGCGGTAAAACTCTCAACTGTTTAAAGAGCGGCTACGACAAGATTTTCAAGAGCGAGGTAATACTCAATCTTCTTAAGGTTATCGGCTGCGGAGTTGAGATTGACGGCAAGGTTAAGGGCGATATTCCGCGTTTCGATTTCGAGCAGCTTCGCTGGTCGAAGATAATCATTTGCACCGATGCCGACGAGGACGGATATCAGATCAGAACGCTGATTCTGACGATGTTTTACAGACTTCTGCCGACGCTCATTAAAAAGGGAAAGGTGTATATTGCAGAATCGCCGCTCTTTGAGATAACCTGCAAGGATAAGATTAAATTCGCGTACAACGAGCAGGAAAAGCTCGATATTATCAAGACGTTTGGAAATTCGAAATATACGCTACAACGCTCAAAGGGCCTTGGTGAAAACGAGCCCGAAATGATGTGGCAGACGACGATGAATCCCGAAACGAGGCGTCTTATCAAGGTCAACGAGGCGGATGCCGAGGAAACCGCGCGCATTTTCGAAACCTTGCTCGGAGATGACCTTGAAGCGAGAAAGGAATATATAACGCTGTTCGGCAACCTTTACTATACAAAGGACGAGGCATGATAAAAAGAGTCGATGGGTTAGAGCGGCACTCTAAAGGATAGTTTTCAGAAATACGGTATATCTCGAAAGAGGTATGCCGTATTTTTGTATTTGTGTCCACAAATGCAGTGCTTGTCAAGAATAATGACAAGATATGTTTCCCTGTTTGGTTGAATTCCTCAATCAAAATTCAAATATCGAGTTATTGTTTTGTAAATAAAAATGCAGTATAATATAAGCGTAGCTACAATAAAACCCGAAAGGAGAATTTTTATATGAGTATCAATTTAGGTGAAAAACTGAAAAGTCTTCGCAAAGAGAAAAATATATCTCAAGAAAAATTGGCGCAATATCTGAACGTTTCGTTTCAAGCAGTAAGCAAATGGGAAAAATCAAGCACATATCCCGACATTGAACTTTTACCAGAACTTGCACGTTTCTTCGGAATTACCGTTGACGAGCTTCTCGGGGCGGAGCAAATCGATGAGAAAAAGCTTTATGAAGAATATGAGGCAAGAGCAGCCGAAATCTATCGTAACGGTGATATTTCAAAAACTTTACCGATTTGGCAGGAGGCATATCACAAGCTCCCCAATAACATAGGTGTCAAGGAAATGCTTATGTCAATATACTTTGATATTGATAAAATAAAATATCAAAAGGAAATCGTAGAACTTGGCACGGAAATATATAATAGCAACGGTGGTTCATATTATAAAGGGCAAGCTATATGGCAGATCGCTCGTACCTACGCCGCTTGTGGAAATCAAGAGATGGCAGAAAAATGGGCGTTGAAATCACATCAATTGAATCATTCAATGGAATTTCTGTTTATAGAAATAACCAATGATGGTGATGAAATGCTTTCTCAATTTCGATTTGCAAACTATTGGTATCTTAACAATTTGTTTTATATGAGTGCCAAAATTGCAGGCAGTGAAAACATTCCGGGCGGTACTGAGTATGTTCAAGCGGTAAGCAAAGCTGTGACGCAAATGTATGAACTCGTTTTCCCGAATTATGATATGGGATTTGAAGATCTTAAACGGATGTGCGTAAAGCATAGAAGCATTGCCGAGGATGAGATTGCTTTGAGAAAAACTGAAGAAGTAATAAAGCATCATCTGATACGCGCTTTGGAATGTGCCGAGAAATCCGTTTCAGTAAAAGACCATGACTTGAACTATCCGCTTGTTATGGGATGGCACGTATATGATGCGCCGTCAGATAACAAGCAAGTTGTTCGCCTCTTGAAGGAAGAACTTTCTTGGGATTGTTTTAACGAATACCGCAATAAAGATTGGTTTATCGACATTGAAGTCAAATTGAATCAACTGCTGTAAATTTGTTGAATCATGGTGTCTTAAATCAAGTCAGCACTTGTCAAGAAGAGAGGACGGAGAATGTTTTACATTCTCCGTTCTTTTCCTGTCGGTAGGGAGCTTGTTCAAAAACTGTCCTTTAGGGTACACGCCTTTTTCATCGGCTCTTATTTTTTTGCGTGCCGTGTACGTGTAGTAAACGTGCTCACACCCAAGGCAAGCGTTACCGCCGAGTGCGATTTATCTGCCTGAGGCGATTTCGCGTCGGAAAGGGTGGATTTCCCTCGCTGCACACACAATGGATTCGGCTTGTTTGGTCATAAATGCGGTTTTTTCGAGCAATAATTGTAAATTATCAATAATTTTTATTTATTTTTGAAAAACTATAGATTTTTTTGAAAAAGTGATGTATAATAATATAGTAAGTCATAGGGAAAGACTAACTACCGATTGTTACATATTTCACAAAGATTTATAATATAATTGAATAGTCAGTTTTCCCGGACTCAATATTTTACTATCCTTATGAGGAGGACAGATACAGCTCATGAAAAAGAAGTTGACCACAGTTGCATTCAAGGGTACTCCCGAAATGGAAGCAAAGCTCGATCAGGTTATCGAGAGCTACAAGGGTACCAAAGGCGCGACCATGCCCATTCTTCAGGGTGCGCAGGAGATCTACGGCTACCTGCCTATCGAAGTTATGAAGCATATCGCTGACAAGACCGACATGCCCATGGAGGAGCTCTACGGCGTAGCATCGTTCTACTCGCAGTTTTCTCTCAATCCCAAGGGCGAGGTTTCCATCGCAGTTTGCCTCGGAACCGCTTGCTATGTAAAGGGCTCCGGCGATCTTATTGACAAAATTTCCGAAATTATCGGCATCAAGGCAGGCGAGACCTCTGCTGACGGTAAGTATTCGCTCGACGCAACACGCTGCATCGGCGCATGCGGACTTGCTCCCGTACTCACTGTTAACGATGAGGTTTACGGCAGACTTGTTACTGCTGATATTCCCGGTATCATTTCCAAATATCAGTAATCATTGATATGCTCGGATCCGAGGAATCGGCGTTCGGGAGTCTATGGAGATAAATATATGAAAATCAGTGAAATCAAAGACCTTCTCGATGCAGAAATGCTTTGCGGCGAAGAATATTCGGAGAACGATGTGGAAAGCGCGTGCTGCAGCGACATGATGAGCGATGTGCTCGCTTATGTTAAGGATCAGGGCGTGCTGATCACCGGCCTTATCAATCCGCAGGTCATTAGAACTGCGAATATGATGGATATGGCATGCATCGTTTTTGTCAGAAGCAAAACTCCAACAGAGGAAATGATAAATCTTGCCAAGGAATGCGGTATAGCTGTGATGGCATCATCACACCGTGCTTATGAAGCATGCGGCATTCTGTGGGCGGCAGGACTTTCAACTCAGAATTAAGCTTGAGGGCGTATGCCATCAAGACACCAATTTGCGGTTTTACTTTGGTCGATGACCGAAGCTAAACTTATGGCTTGTTGTGATTTTTCACGCATGCCGCACGAACGATTAGCCGATACGGCGGAAAGGTAGACCTGTTTTGCAGGTCGTGGTCAATATGATGGACGATGCAGTAAAATTCCATTTTGATGTGGACGGCTCGGATTTTTCCTCAGCAGGTGCCGCTTCGGTAATGGTTAAGAAAAAACTGCGTCAGCTCGGATATCCGCCTGAGGTCATTCGTAAGGTTTCAATTGCAATGTACGAGGGAGAGATCAACATGGTCATTCACGCAAACGGAGGCACAGCCGACGTTGAGGTGTATGACGATTCGATCGTGATAATTCTCTCGGATAAGGGTCCGGGTATCCCCGATGTGGAGGTCGCCATGCAAGAGGGCTATTCCACCGCTCGCGAAAATATTCGAGTGCTCGGCTTCGGCGCGGGAATGGGGCTGCCAAATATGAAAAAATACACTGATTCCATGGAAATCGATACCGTAGTCGGAGAGGGCACTACAATTACAATGAAGGTTTTACTCTGACAACAAACGTATCCTTTTCGAAAGGGAGGTGCGTATGGAAACAGTTTATAAGCATTCGGTTTCACTTGATATCGATAAGTGCAAGGGATGCACCACCTGCCTTAAAAGATGCCCGACAGAGGCGATCCGCATACGCAACGGACATGCTGTAATCAGCTCGGGCAGATGTATAGACTGCGGCGAGTGCATCAGAGTTTGCCCATATAAAGCCAAAAGGGCTACACATGATGATTTGTCGGTTCTCGACAATTACAAGTACAAGATCGCGCTTCCTGCGCCGTCCTTGTACGGACAGTTTGATAATCTTGACAATATCGGCTATATAATCCGCGGACTGCACGACATCGGCTTCGACGATGTGTTCGAGGTTGCATGCGCGGCGGAGCTTGTCAGTGCGTATACACGTCACTACATAAAGCGCGCGAATTTGAAAAAGCCGGTTCTGAGCTCTGCATGCCCTGCGATAACCCGCATTATCAGCATGAATTACCCCTCGCTCTGCGAGAACATTCTGCCGATTCTGCCACCGGTTGACGTCGCGGCGGCTCTTGCAAGGCAAAAGGCTCACGAGGAGCATCCGGAGCTGAGCGATGAGGATATCGGAATAATCTTTATCTCTCCTTGCCCGGCGAAGGTAAGCTATGTGCGAAATTCATTCGCAGGTGAGCGAAATTATATCTCCGCGACCGTGTCGGTCAGAGACGTTTACTTCGCGCTCGTTGACGCGATGAACAAGCGAGGAGGGGAAGTTCTCGACACTACCGAATCAGGAATGATTGGTATCGGATGGGCTTCCACGAGCGGAGAATCAACGGCGATACTCAATGACAGCTATCTTGCTGCAGACGGTATCGAAAACTGTATCAGAGTGCTCGACCAGATCGACAACTCTGATATGATGAATATCGACTTTGTCGAGCTTAATGCCTGCAGCGGCGGCTGTGTCGGAGGCGCGATGACTGTCGCGAATCCTTATATCGCACAGGCAAGACTGCAATCATTAAAGCGTTATTTGCCGGTTTCGCCCAACAGACCTGCCGGAGATTGGATCCCCGACAAGTATTTTCAGGAGAAAACGGTCGAATACAACCCGTACAGCCTGCTTTCGGATGACAGAAAGACTGCGATGCGCATGATGAGCGAGATCGAAGCCATCAGATGCGAATTGCCGGGACTTGACTGCGGCTCCTGCGGAGCTCCGACCTGCATGGCATTCGCTGAGGATATCGTTAAAAACGAAACCAGCGCAGACGAATGTACGGTTATAATGCGTCAGTTATTCCATGAATATCTCGAGAAAAAGCGCGATGAATCGGTTTTGAACCGACTCAAGCCGCTTGAGCCCAAGAATAAGAACGCGGAGGATAAGTAGAGTGAGGGTTAATGAGCTTTGCGAAAAGTTACCGCTCGACATTATCTGCGGCGAAACAGATAAGGATTTCGAGGGCGTTTATGTGGGAGATCTGCTCAGCAGAGCAATGAGCCGCGTAGGCGCGGATAATCTTTGGATAACGATTATGGCGAACGTCAATGTGGTGGCTGTAGCGACACTTACTGAGCCTGCGGCGATAATCCTTGCTGAGGATGTTGAGCTTGCAGATGATGTCAAGGCTGCTGCCGAGGAAAACGATATAACGATTTTACGGTCATCGCTCGGTGCGTATGAGCTTTGCTGCAAAATAAACGAGCTGTTATGAGCCGCTATCTTTGCGATCTGCACATACATTCATGCCTCTCTCCGTGCGGAGATGACGACATGACACCTGCAAACATTGCCGGAATGGCAATGCTTAACGGCTTGCAAATCGTTGCCTTGACTGACCACAATTCGACAAAAAACTGCCCAGCCTTTTATAAGGCGGCAAGAAATTACGGGCTTATTCCCATTGCGGGAATGGAGCTTACGACCGCGGAGGATATCCACGTGGTCTGCTTGTTCAGAGAGCTTTCGGATGCTATGGATTTCGACAAATTCGTCGAGTCGCGCCGGATTCCCATAAAGAACAAGCCGGAAATCTTCGGACATCAACGCATCATCGATGAAAATGATGAGATCATCGGTGAGGAGGAAATACTTCTCATCAACGCAACAGGCATATCGCTTGAGGAGGCTCACAGCGAGGTGATAAAGCGAAACGGAGTTTGCTATCCTGCGCATATCGACAGAAGCTCTAACGGTATAATCGCGATGCTCGGTGATCTTCCGCCGGAGCCGAGATTTACGGCATATGAGCTGAACGATATCGATTCGCTCGAGGACTGCCGCTCACGTTTTTCGATCATCACGGAGCGAGGGCTTGTGCACGTTGCATCCTCGGATGCTCACTATTTAACGGATATTTCCGAGGTGGGGTTCCCGATCGAGCTTGAGGATGAGCCGTATTCTTCGGCTCTCGTGCGAAATCGGCTGATCGACTGCTTACTTGGATTGAGGTAGCTTATGGATGAATTGTCGCTTTATGTTCTTGATATCACGATGAATTCGGTCCGTGCAGGCGCGACTGAAATTATGGTCGAATTAAAAGAGGATGGCGAATGGCTCTATTTCACCGTGACCGATAACGGCTGCGGAATGACAGAAGAGCAGGTAAATAGGCTTACCGATCCGTTTTTCACCACGCGAAAGACCCGAAAGGTCGGACTTGGCATCCCGTTTCTGACGATGCTTGCCGAAATGACGGGCGGATGGGTGAAAATCAGCTCAAAGCATGAATCGGAGCATGATGACCACGGCACAACTACCATGGCTAAATTTGGCATGAAGCATATCGACTTCATTCCGCTTGGCGATATGATCGGCACTGTTAAAACGCTTATTCAAGGCTCACCGGATGTGAATTTCACCTACAGCCACAAAATGGCGGGCGGTGAGGTGTCACTTTCGTGTGCAGCACTTCGCGAGATTCTCGGCGAGGTTCCGCTTAATGAGCCTGAGGTGCTCATGTGGATCGACGAATACTTAAAGGAACAGTATTCCGAAAACACAAACGAGCCGTAATACAGTTTAAAATTTTAATCTTATATAAAGAAAGGAATCAAACCATGAAGTCACTTGAAGAGCTTAAAGCTATAAAGGCTAAAATGCAGGACAAGGTTAATCTTCGCACTGCAAACGCTCAAACCCGTATCGTAGTCGGTATGGCTACCTGCGGAATCGCGGCAGGCGCTCGCCCTGTTCTCAACGCTTTCGTTGAGGGCATCACAGAGGCAGGCCTTACCGATACTGTTACCGTTACTCAGACAGGCTGCATCGGCATTTGCCAGTATGAGCCCGTTGTCGAGATCTTTAACGGCGATGATAAGGTTACATATGTTAAGATGACCGCAGATCGCGCTAAGGAAGTTATTGAAAAGCACATTAAGGGTGGCAAGGTTATTGCCGAATACACCATTGGTGCCGCTACGAAATAATTTAGGAGGAAATTAACAAATGATTCGTTCTCATGTACTTATTTGTGGCGGTACGGGCTGTACCTCGTCCGGCTCTGTCACACTGAAGGAAAAGCTCGCAGAGGAGCTCAAGCTCAAGGGTATTGATGAAGAAATCAAGATCGTTATGACCGGTTGCTTCGGTCTTTGCGCTCTTGGTCCGATTATGATCGTTTATCCTGAGGGAACCTTCTACAGCAGAGTTACTCCCGAGGATATTCCCGAGATCGTTGAGGAGCACCTCTTGAAGGGTCGTATTGTAGATCGCCTTGTTTACAACGATAAGAGCGATGATACTGCTGCTGAGGTTGCATCTCTCAGCGATACTAAATTCTACAAGAAGCAGAACCGTATTGCTCTTCGTAACTGCGGTGTAATCAACCCTGAGGATATCGAGGAGTACATTGCAAGAGATGGTTATTTCGCTCTTCACAAGGTTCTCACCGAAATGACTCCCGACGATGTTATCAAGACAATTCTTGATTCCGGACTTCGCGGACGCGGAGGCGGCGGTTTCCCCACCGGCAGAAAGTGGCAGTTCGCTAAGGCTTCTGTATCTGACAAGAAGTATGTTGTATGTAATGCCGACGAAGGCGACCCCGGCGCATTCATGGACCGCTCCGTTATCGAGGGTGACCCCCATGCTCTTATCGAGGCAATGGCTATCGCAGGCTATGCTATCGGTGCTGACGAGGGTTATGTATATGTTCGTGCTGAATACCCGATCGCTGTTAAGCGCTTGACCATTGCTATCAAGCAGGCTCGCGAAAGCGGTCTTCTCGGCAAGAACATCTTCGGAACCGACTTCAATTTCGATCTTACTATCCGTCTTGGTGCAGGCGCATTCGTTTGCGGCGAGGAAACCGCACTTCTTACCTCTATCGAGGGTAACCGCGGTGAGCCCCGTCCCCGTCCTCCGTTCCCTGCAGTTAAGGGACTTTTCGGCAAGCCTACCATCATCAACAACGTTGAAACCTACGCTAACATCGCTCAGATCATCCTGAACGGTCCGGAATGGTTCGCTTCCATGGGTACCGAAACCTCTAAGGGTACTAAGGTTTTCGCACTCGGCGGCAAGATCACCAACACAGGTCTTGTTGAAATTCCGATGGGTACAACTCTTCGTGAGGTTGTTGAGGAAATCGGCGGCGGCGTTCCGAACGGCAAGAAGTTCAAGGCTGCTCAGACAGGTGGTCCTTCCGGCGGATGCATCCCCGCATCTCTCATTGATACTCCTATCGACTACGATAACCTCATCGCTATCGGTTCTATGATGGGCTCCGGCGGACTTATCGTTATGGACGAAGACTCCTGCATGGTTGATATTGCGAAGTTCTTCCTCGAATTCACAGTTGATGAATCCTGCGGAAAGTGCGCTCCCTGCCGTATCGGTACAAAGCGTATGCTCGAAATCCTTGAGAAGATCACCGACGGACGCGGAACTCTTGAGGACATCGACCGCCTTGAGGAGCTTGCAGAATATATCAAGAGCGCATCTCTTTGCGGACTTGGTCAGACTGCTCCGAACCCGATTCTTTCAACTCTCCGTTACTTCCGTGATGAGTATATTGCTCACGTTGTTGACAAGAAGTGCCCTGCAGGCGTCTGCAAGAAGCTTCTTTCCTACACAATCATTGCCGACAAGTGCAAGGGCTGCACAGCCTGCGCAAGAGTTTGCCCCGTTGGAGCAATTTCCGGTTCTGTTAAGCAGCCTCACACAATCGACACCTCCAAGTGCATTAAGTGCGGTGCTTGTATGGAAAAATGTAAGTTCGGCGCGATTATCAAGGCTTAAACCGGCAGTCAGAAAGGAGAATATAATTTACAATGGATATGGTAAATATTAAAATAAACGGCAGAGAATACGCTGTTCCGGCGGATTTCACGGTTCTCGAAGCTGCTAAATACGCAGGTGTTGAGATTCCTACTCTCTGCTACCTTAAAGATATCAACGAAATCGGTGCATGCCGTCTTTGCCTTGTTGAGGTTACCGGTGCGCGCGGACTTGTTACCGCTTGCGTATATCCCGTAAACGAGGGTATGGAAGTTTTCACAAACACTCCCAAGGTATTAAAGGCACGCAAAACCAATCTCGAGCTCGTTCTCTCCAACCATGAGAGAAAGTGCTTGTCCTGCCCGCGCTCCACAAGCTGCGAGCTTCAGAGCCTTGCTAACGAGTACGGCTGTGAAGAGGGTCACTTCGAGGGCGAAAGCGTAAAATACGACCTCGACAGATCTACTGCGTTCCTCGTTCGCGACAACAACAAGTGTATCCTTTGCCGCCGTTGCTCCGCAACCTGTAAGAATGTTCAGGGAATCGGCGTTATCGGTGCAAACGACCGCGGATTTGACACACATATCGGACAGGCATTCGAGAAGAAGCTTGCTGAAACCTCCTGCATCTCCTGCGGTCAGTGTATCGTAGCTTGCCCTGTTGGCGCACTCTACGAGAAGGACGACACTCAGATCGTTCTCGACGCTATCGCAGACCCGACAAAGCATGTTGCAATCTGCACAGCTCCCTCCGTTCGTGCTACTATCGGCGAGTGCTTCGGCAATGAGCCCGGTACTGATGTTGAGGGCAAGATGGTTGCGGCTATCAAGCGTCTTGGCTTCGACGGCGTTTACGATATGAACCTCACAGCTGACCTTACCATTATGGAAGAAGCTACTGAGTTCCTCGACAGATTCAAGAACGGTGGAAAGCTTCCGCTTATCACCTCTTGCTCGCCCGGATGGGTTAAGTACTGCGAGCACTATTTCCCTGAGATGACCGAAAATCTCTCCTCCTGCAAATCTCCTCAGCAGATGTTCGGTGCGCTCTATAAGACATACTACGCACAGAAGCACAACCTCGATCCTAAGGATATCGTATTCGTATCCTGCATCCCTTGCACAGCGAAGAAGTTTGAAGTTCGCCGTCCGGGTCAGTGTGCAGCAGGCGAGGGCATTTGGGATGTTGATGTAGCTATCACAACACGCGAGCTCGCTCGTATGATTGAGAAGGCAGGCATCAAGTTCAATAAGCTCGCTGACGAAAAGTTCGACCAGCCGTTCGATATCGGTTCCGGTGCAGGCGCAATCTTCGGTGCAACCGGCGGCGTTATGGAAGCTGCTCTCAGAACTGCGGCTGAGGTTATTCTCGGTGAAAAGCTTGAAAAGATTGATTTCGACGATGTTCGCGGAACCGCTCCTATCAAGCGTGCTACCTACAAGCTCGGCGATGTTGAGATCAACGTTGCTGTTGCTTCCGGCACAAAGAACGCTCATGAGCTTCTCAAGAAGGTTGAGTCCGGCGAAGAGAAGATCGACTTTATCGAAATCATGGCTTGCCCCGGCGGTTGCGTAAACGGCGGCGGACAGCCTCTCCATACAGCAGCTGAGCGTGCAGAGTATGATCTCCGCGCACTCCGTGCATCCGTTCTCTATAAGGCTGATGCGGCTATGGATCTTCGCAAATCTCATGAAAACTCCGCTGTTAAGGCTCTCTACGACGAATTCTTCGGCGAGCCCGGCAGCCACAAGGCTCATGAAATTCTCCACACCCACTATATTAAGCGCGGTCTGTAATTTCTGATTGATCGCCCGACAGTTTTTCGGCTTTACGAAAGACTGTCGGGCTTTTTATGTTTTGAATTCAGCTTTAGGAAACCCGTGGCAGGGTGAAAAAAAGCCACCGGCAAGCCGGTGGCAAAAAAATATTCAAGGCTTTGTCAGAACGAGAAAACGCCGTTCTCGTATTTGATCTTATAGTCCTCGCCGCAGTATTTGAATGTGATAACGCCGTCGCTGAATTTGAGCTCCTTCAAATCGTCAGCGGATTTATCCTTAAACGGAACGCATGCGAAGATTACAGTTTCCGTATCATTCTCAGCCGTGTGCGAGAAGGAAACGCGCTTGTAGGGATAGTCGTACATGTACACGCCCTCAAAGTTTGTCGGTCTGCCGACAAGAAGCTCGGGAGTGATCTCATCCGTGCCGAGCGACGGAACAATGCGGATGTTTACATCGTTTTCGTCGGTGGTTACAACGGAGGAACCGTCGATTATTGCATTGGGCGTGTTGAGGTGGAAGAAGATCTTCATATTCTCGCCCTTAACATGCTCAAAGGTGTCTGCGATGAGCAGGAATTTGCCGTCGATAATTGCGGCTGTGCGATAGAGGATCGTCGGGTCGTAGTTGGCATGATAGCCGTATGCGCCCTTTATGCGGTCGGTTTCGATAACTCCGCTGAGTGCACCGTCCTTTTGGGGGCCGTATGCGAAGGTGTGGATGTATTCGAACGCGTCGCGTCCGTCAACAGTCGGAACGCAGTGCGAAAGCGAACGCTTGAAGAAGTGGCGTTCCGCGCCCTCCTTATAGTCAGTACAGCCGGGGTCGATCAGCAGCTCTTTTCCGAGAGATGCGAAAATAACACCAAGCTGGTCCATGTGAGCATGATTACTGTCGTTGTTAATCGGGCTCTGACATGCGAAGTAGAGGCAGGATGCCTCGCGGCTCCATGCTGTGCGAACGATATACTGATCCATCTGACGCTGACGGGTTGAGAGTGGAAGCAGCGGCTTGTCAGTCGGAACGGGCTTCGCGAGCCATTCAAGAAGCTCGGGAATATTGTCAAAGCCCCACGGCGCGGAGGACTGAATAACGCGAAGAATGCGCTCTGCGGAGATAAACTGACGAAGCGTTATGAGCAGACGGTCGTCGCCAAAGGTTAAGAAGTTCATGAAAGCGGCGGTTATCGAGCTTGTCGAATGTGCGTGAGCATCGCCGTATGCGAGCATTCCGCCGACGGTTGAGGTTGTCTGAACGGAAAATTCAAGCGAATTTCTGACTCGCGAGAGGAAATCCTCCGAGAAGGTTTTGCCGCATTTTTTAGCGAAGTCGATGGCATAGCAGTAGTTGCAGGCAACTGCGGTATGATAAAGCCCTGCGCCCTCAAACTGCGAGCCATCCTCGGTTATCGAAACCTTGCAGGAAACCTCAAGACCTGCCATTGAGCTCTCAGCCCATTTGCCGGCATCGGGATGATCGGGGAGCATTGCCGCGCATGCAAGCAGACCGATCTGCTCCTCAACATAATGGTTGTGGTCAAGATTCGGCCAAAGGATATGCGAGCCGAGGTAAATACGAACAGCGTGCTCCTCGATAGATTGATATATTCTCTCGACAAGAGCGGAGTTTTCGCTGTATGTGCGGAGAATAGCTAAAACGGAGGGGAACGTGTGAACCATGCGGTTGCCAAGCTCAAGCATACGCCAATTGTGTATGCCGTGATAGTGCACCCAACCCGCGTTCTCGGTTGGAATTGGAGGAGGCGGCTCCTTTTCGAACCAGTCGGAGAGGTCGAATTCGACCTTGTCAAGATAACGGCGGTCCTTGGTAACAAGATAAGCCTTGCAGAGGGTTACCATATAGCCGAGGCGGCTGAGCGACCATGTGAAGCCTCCGACGCCATAGTTGTTCTCACTCCACTTAGGCGGATTGCCTACGAAAACGGGCTTGCCCTGTGTGCCGGGAAGTGTGAACATGCCGTTCATTCCACTTTCGGCGCGTGCGAGCAGAGCATCGGTATCGCTTCCGTTAAAGGTAAGCAGATAATCGTTGATTGCCTTCAGATCTTGCTTTTTGAAATCCATAGTAAAATCCTCCTTATCTATTTGTAATATAAGTACGATTTTAACAAAAAAAGTTGCAAATTCGAATGGAATTTTTACAAAGAAAGTTTAATCGTGCAAATGAAGTCAAATTTGGTATGCGCTGAATCGAAACTTGCATTTGCCGAAAGCCTATAGGAGGTGTTCAGTCATTAGAAAGAAAAGCGAGGCTTCACCATTATCGGATGAAGCCTCCATCATAGTTTTCAATTATTCGTATACAATAATTTCTCCTGCAATTTCATCGCCGGGATTATTGGACGTAATCGGAACGATGATATAATCTTCAAACTCGCTCAGATCCGCGTCAGGATTCATAATCACATAATAGTGCGTAGTAGTCACAGCTTCTCCCTTGTCGATGAACTTCAACGCAACGGCTGTATCGCTTGAAATACCGTTGATGGAATAAACTTCGCCGCGCAGCTTTTCTGTGGAGATCCACACGTTTTCATCGTTCTTCCAACCTGCCGTTAAGGAAACGTCAGAAATCTTGCTGCCGATTTTTTCTTCGGCAATAACCTTACCGCCAACATATGCGGAGAATGCTCCCTCATCGACGTTATAGAAATATCCTTTTTCGTAGGCGTATTCGCTCGCGATAGGCGGCACAGGATCGTCGCCGCTGAATGCCATCGGAATAACAATCGCTATAACCATTACTGCAAGGCAGGCTGCAATTGATCCCCATTTAAGCAATGCGTTCTTTTTTACATGCTTCTCCATCTTAGCCTCGCAGATATACTTCTCGTTGATGTCCCCCAAGGCTTCATAAAGTTTTTCGATTCTCATAATTCAAATCCCCTTTTTGATAGGTAGTTGTGTAGTTTTTGGCGTAGGCGTTTGAGCGTCATTGTTACGGCACCTTCGTTCATGCCATGCTGTAATGCGATCCTCGAAATGCTGTCAGTATACCAATATCGGCAGACAAAGATGCTTCTTTTCACGGGAGTGAGGGTGCCAAGAAATGTATCAATGGCTTTTACAAGCTCTTTGGCATCAAACTCTTTCTCTACGTCATTGCCTGATACAAGATCAGACAGTTCATCAAGAACCGAAGGCAACTCTCCACTACCGCGTTTGTGGGCAGTATTATGCTTGTATCTGTTGAAAGATAGGTTTCGGGTAATCTTTCCGAGGAAGGTTGACAGAATGCTCGGTCTGTGCGGCGGCATGGAGTTCCATGCGTTCAGGTAGGTATCGTTGACACATTCCTCAGCGTCCTCATGGCTGTCAAGAATGTTTTTGGCGATCGACATGCAGTAGCTTCCGTATTTCTCGGATGTAGCAGGGATTGCCTGCTCATCTCTGTCCCAGTACAGCTCTACTATCTTTTCGTCATCCAATGGAATCACTCCTTTTCGTTTGTTCTCCTTCACCTATATACACAACCTTTGAAGCGGAATCTAACACTATTTTTGAATTTTGTATATTATTATGCTTGAAATCAAAATGCTCGCATGCAGGGGGATTTAAACGGCCTTTTGATCTAGAACACAAAATCGAATAATGATAAAGAAAAAGGCGACGCACAATGTGCATCGCCTTGAGCTGTAAGCTGAATTACTTAAGCTCTACAGTAGCGCCAGCCTCTGTAAGCTTAGCCTTGATAGCCTCAGCGTCTTCCTTGGAAGCGCCTTCCTTAAGAGTCTTAGGAGCGCCGTCAACGAGGTCCTTAGCGTCCTTAAGTCCGAGACCGAGAGCCTCCTTAACAACCTTGATAACGTTGAGCTTCTTGTCGCCTGCAGCAGCAAGAATAACGTCGAACTCGGTCTTCTCCTCAGCAGCGGGAGCAGCCTCGCCGCCTGCAGCGGGAGCAGCGCCTACCATGATTGCGCCGGATACACCGAACTTAGTTTCGATTTCAGTTACGAGCTCTTTAAGCTCAAGAAGAGAAAGCTTTTCGATAGCTTCAACAATGCTTGTAATGTTTTCAGCAGCCATTTTTAATATCCTCCGTAAAATTATTGATAGATTTTTTTGTTTTTTTAAGCTGAATTAAGCAGTTTTTTGCAGATTATTCTGCAGCAGGAGCGGGCTCGCCGTCCTTTTCCGATACAGCTGTAAG
>JAZNMQ010000054.1:0-15891 GCA_045579745.1 Candidatus Flemingiibacterium sp.
CATGCAATGGAGGGTGACACGGGAATCTTCATCTACCCCGGCTACAAATTCAAGGCGGTCGATGCGCTTATCACGAATTTCCACCTTCCCGAAAGCACACTGCTCATGCTTATCTCAGCATTTTCAAGCCGTGAGCTCGTCATGAACGCCTACGCCGAGGCGATAAAGGAGAGATACAGATTCTTCTCGTTCGGCGACGCGATGTTCATACGATAAAAGAAAACTTACGCCGTAGGGGCGAACTGTGTTCGCCCGCGGGCGTTCACAGAACGCCCCTACGGAGAAAATTCCTCGATGTTTGTGTAACATTGCCATTCGGAAAATCTTATATAGAATCAGCAAGTAAGAGGTAATAGTGAAACGCGAAAAGGTATCGACCGAAAATATTCATTCCTGAAAGCCGAAAGGTTTGCTGACACGAACAAACGCCACAGTTCCACATAACATGCGCATATTATGGCGTAATCTATTGAAAACCGTGCATAACATATTGACATATCGCATATAATATGATATACTATTATCGGAAGGAGTTGATATTATGTCTAAAGTATCTACGAACATCAGTATTGACGCTGAAACAAAGGCAAAGGCACAGGCAATGCTTGCTGATCTCGGTATGGATCTTTCTACTGCTGTGAATATTTTTTTGAAGCAGATGCTCTATGAAGGTGGAATCCCCTTTTCAATTACCAGAGAGGTTCCAAATAAGTTGACTCTTGAAGCGATGAAGGAAGCGCAGGAAATGCTCCGCTCTCCCGAAAAGTACAAGAAGTACGACAATGTGGACAGTTTGATGGAGGACATTTTAGGTGAAGTATGAGATCGTTCCCTCAAATCAATTCAAGAAGGACTTGAGATTGGCGCAAAAGCGGGGATATGATCTCGATAAAATCAAAAAGGTTATTTCAGCTCTTGCAAACGGTGAAGCACTTGAAGCAAGGTATCGCGACCATTTGCTGACGGGTAACTTCGGCGGATATCGGGAATGTCATATTCAGCCCGATTGGCTGCTAGTATATCAGATAGACGGAGATAAACTTCTGCTGTTCTTGGCTCGAACAGGTACCCACAGCGACTTGTTTTGACCTTACCGATCGCCTTGTTGCGACTTACTCAACCGAACTAACAAAACTAAGGAACACACATGAACAAAACAAAACTAATCGCAGTCGTCGGTCCGACCGCGTCGGGAAAAACTGCGCTTTCGATCGAGCTTGCCAAACGATATAACGGCGAGATAATCTCCTGCGATTCGATGCAGATTTATCGTGGAATGGATATCGGAACCGCTAAGCCGACCACAGAAGAGATGCAAGACATCCCTCACCACATGATAGATATTATCGAGCCGTGCGAGCCTTTTTCCGCGGCGGATTATGCTGAACGCGCAAGGGCGGCGATTGCCGATATTACCTCGCGCGGAAAGCTCCCGATCTTCTGCGGCGGAACAGGCTTGTACCTCGATTCGGTTCTGACCGAAAATGAGTACGCCGACGTAAAGACCGACAACGAGCTTCGCGCTTCCCTGCTCGCGGATGCGCAAAAATACGGTGCAGAGGCGCTCTGGGAACGCCTAAGGGCAGTCGATCCCGAATCGGCTGCGGCTATACATCAGAACAACGTCAAGCGAGTTGCACGCGCGCTTGAGATTTATATTCTAAGCGGCGTTACCAAGACTGAATGGGATGCTAAATCCCGCCTTAAGGAGCCGCCGTACGATGCGACGGTAATCGCACTTGACAGAGCTCGCGAGGAGCTGTATTCGCGAATCGATCTGCGCGTTGATTTGATGATCGAAGCAGGGCTTGTCGATGAGGTTCGCGAGCTTCTTGAGTCGGGACGGCTTCCGCGCGATTCAAGCGCCGCGCAGGCAATCGGCTACAAGGAATTTATCGCATATTTCGATGGCTCCATCGCGCTTCATGACGCCGTCGAGCAGATAAAAATGTCCTCGCGCAGATACGCCAAGCGTCAGCTTACATGGTTTCGGCGAAATCCCGATGTGAATTGGATAAAATCGGACGAAAATTTTGAAGATATTGTAAACAATGCGTCAAAGCTATTAACTTAACAAACAATTTGTGGTATACTTAATAAGGTACAGTCTGCAAAAGCAGACACTCTGATATCAAAAAAGTAAGGATGAGCTATGCCGAATACTAAGGTTAAAAAAACGGGAAATCCCATTATCAGAGTTCTTGTCTATTTCCTGTCGCTTGTTCTATCGGTGGTCGTGATAATCTACCTCGGTTATCATTTTGTCAACAGCTTTTCAAACGAGCTCGTTACTGAAAGCGCGCTGCTTGTTACCGAAAATGATACGGCTGAGTTTGATGCTTATATTTTCAGAAACGAAACCGTCGTTTATTCGACAATTTCGGGAAGCGTTGGCTATACCTTCCCCGACGGGACCAAGGTGCGAAAGGATTCTACAATCGCGTCGATCTATGAGGGCGCAACCGATTCAGGCTCGCATACAAGAGATGATATTATCGCGCTTGACCGCGAAATAGAGCTTCTTAATCAAAGCGGCAAGATCGAGGGCTTCTCCGTCGCCGATACTCAAACTATCGATAACAGAATCAGCGAACACTATTATAAGATCCGAAGCATGACCGAGCAGGATTCATACAGCAATCTCCCCGTCAGACGAGATGAGCTTTTGAAGCTCTTAAACAAGCGTCAGATCGTGACGGGCACGGTTGAATCCTTCGATGATGTGATCGAATCGCTGAAATCCGAGCGCGATCTTCTGACAGAACGCCTTGATACGGTCAGTGAAACCATAACTGCTCCCACAGCAGGCTTCTTCTCGTCGGTTCTTGACGGATATGAAAATCTGTTCCGCGAGGATGCTACGGATTCGCTGACATTCGATAAATTCGACAAAATGACAAGCAGCGAGCCTGAGAGCTATCCTGGCACTGCAATAGGCAAGATCGCAACTGATTTTACATGGTCGATCGTCCTCGAAACAAATCGAAACGAGCTTCGCTATTACATAAAGGGCGAGAGCTACGATATAATCTTCCCCTATAACAACGACCTTATGCTGAATATGCAGCTGAGTGAAATAATTACGGCAGATGCACACCAACGCGTGCTTCTCGTCTTTTCGTGCAGTGAGCTTCCCGCAAACTTCAGCTTCCGCCGTATGCAGCCGATAAAGATCGTGCGCAATTCCTATACGGGCTACCGTGTTCCGATCTCGGCGGTCAGATTACTCGATGACAAAAAAGGCGTGTATATCGTCGTTGGAAGCACGGTTGATTTTCGTTACATAGACGTCATTCTCGAAGCGGACGGATATTATATCGCCGCACCGCAGAATATGGAGGACCCTGAATATTACACGAAGCTCTCGCTTTACGATGTTATGATAACCGAGGGCAAGGACCTTTATATCGGAAAGATAGTCAGTTAGCAAAGGAAACATGATATGGATAACATAAATACAGAGCGAAGCTTTGATCTCGACGGGATCGCGAAACGACTGTCCGAAGCGCGAGGCGAGATCGAAAAGCTTGCACAAGGCAGGAATGTAAAGCTGCTTGCCGTCACAAAAACGGTTCCTGTTGATGTGATAAACTTCGCGATCGACGAGCTTGGCGTTACAGCAATCGGCGAAAACCGCGTGCAGGAGCTTCTCGAAAAATATGAAAGTCTTCACGCGCCGAAAAACGGCAAGCTTGAAATACACCTGATCGGCTCGCTTCAGACCAATAAGGTAAAATACATCATCGACAAGGTCGATATGATAGAATCGGTTGACAGCCTAAAGCTCGCAGCCGAAATCGACCGTCAGGCGAAAAAGCATAACAAAACGATGGACATCCTCGTTGAGGTCAATATCGGACGCGAGCCCCAAAAGGGCGGCGTAATGCCCGAGGAGCTTTACGGGTTTATTGACGCACTTGGTGAGTTTTCAAGCCTCAGAGTGCGCGGATTGATGACAATTGCACCGAAATGCGATGAAAATAGCGAATATTTAAAATTTTTTGAAGAAACTTTTCATTATTTTCTTGACATTTCGACAAAAAACAGTCATAATATATATGGGGCAAATTTTGATGTGCTCTCAATGGGCATGAGCGGAAGCTTCCGCGAAGCCTTGAAGTGTGGTTCAAACGAAATTCGACTCGGTTCAACCATCTTCGGATCAAGAATATAGAATAACAAAGTGAAAATATATGGAGGTTTTTAACATGGGACTTTTTGACAAAATCAAGAACGGCATCAACCCCGATGCTGATGCAGGCTACGACGATCAGGATTATTACACACAGCAGATTCAAAACGATTTCAACGAGGCTCAGAGCTATAATCCGAATGCAGGATATCAGGCTGAGCCGAGCTACCAGAATCCTCAGGACGATGGTATGCAGGTCAGCGGAAGCTCTCTCGAGCTCAAGGTTGTAAAGCCCGAGCGCTTTGACAACGTTCCCCAGATCGCAAATCATCTTCTTAACCGCCGCACCGTTGTTCTCAACCTTGAGGAAACCAACAAGGAAACTGCAAGAAGACTCCTTGACTTCCTCTCCGGCGTTGCATATTCCATCAACGGCAGCTTGAAGCGTGTCGCTAACAATACCTATGTTATTACTCCTTGCAATGTAGAGGTTTCCGACGGTCCTCTGCGCGATAAGCGTCAGAAGCCCGATAATTCCGAATATTACGAAAACGAAATCTAACTGTCGAGGCGGAGAGCTTCTCTCCGCCATTGACTTTTGTTAGTTCGTATTTTATCGGGTACTCACAGACGTGTTTACTTTAGCTTACGTATTCACGCAGTTCGTCAGGGTCTTTATTTCGGTATTACAGTTTCTGATGATGGTTCGCGCGATTATGTCGTGGCTTCCCTTTGATGAGGATTCGCCGCTCATAAATTTCGTGATGCTCATTACTGAGCCCGTCGTCGTACCGTTTCGACTGATCCTTAATCGGATCGATGCCGTAAATGAGCTTCCTATCGATATCTCGTTCTTTTTGGCATTTATCTCGCTTGGCGTTATTCAAATGCTTCTTCCGGGTCTTGTGTGATGGCGATAGATTTAACTTCCCGTATCACCGAGGACGAAAGACTGCTTCTCAACCGCACGCGAGAGCTATATGAGCGGGCTGATAAGGGGTCTGTTTCGACGACGCAGTTTCTGAATCTGCGTGAAAGATTTATTATTGAAAATATGATGTCCGGCTTGTTTTCATCGGATGAGTCTGAGCCGCTATGCTTCTTTTACGGCGGTCACACCGATGCAGAACGGACAGTTTTATTCTGTTTGCCGGCATTTTACCGTTATACCTGCGATGCGGCTTGCCCGTGGACTGCCCTCGCGGATGAGCTTCCCCGTGTCATCACTCCGCTTCGAATCAAGTCAAGCGGCTACGTCAAGCTTTCCCACCGCGATTATCTCGGTGCGCTGATCGGACTTGGCATCGACAGATCGGCTATGGGCGATATTCTTCTTGATGAAGAGGGCGCGATACTTTTCGCATCACCGAGCGTGGCTTCGCTTCTCAAAAGCGAGCCCGTTTATATTGGCAGAGATAAGGCTAAGGTCGTTGACATTTCCCTGCCCGACGATTTTTCGTATGTACGCGAATTTGAAAATGTTCGCGGAACGGTTGCCTCAGCTCGCCTTGACGCTGTTCTGTCCGAGATCGCACGGACCTCGCGCGAGAGAGCTAAGGAGCTTATAAAGCAAGGGCTTGTTGAGCACAACCATTTTACCGCCGCAGAGCCTGACGCCTCAGTTACCGACGGAGATATCATCTCGGTTCGTAAGGTCACGGGAACAAAGGGCGGTAAGTTTATAATCGACAGCATAACCGAGCATTCAAACAAAGGCAGAATACGCCTTGAGGCTCGGAAATATCTATAAAGCAGATCCCATCGAGATAAGCTCGTATATATTTTACTATGAAAGGATGAATCAAAATGCTTCCTCCGCATGAACTGAAAAACAAAACCTTTTCGAAGGCTATGCGAGGCTACAACCCTGTTGAGGTCGATGAATACATAGACTTTGTGATCGAAAAATACACAGAGCTTTATCGCGAAAACGATGAGCTCGAGCGCAAGCTTAAAGCAGCAATGACACGCCTTGACTCGATAAAGAACGATGAGGATTCCATCCGCTCCGCACTTATTGATGCAAAGCGTGCCGCAAACAAGATCAAATCCGACGCAGAGGCTCGTGCTGAGTCGATAATTCGTTCGGCAAAGAACTCCTGCAACACAATTCTTTCTGATTTTAATGAAAAGATCGCCTATGCGCGCGATATCAATGCTGAGCTTCAGCGTGACACCCTCGCTTTGAAGCAGGAGCTGTTCAACCGCTACAGCGACCACATCCGCTATATCGACAAGCTCACCGAGGGCATCGACGTTGACGCTATCCCCGAGGTTTCCGAGCTCCGCCGAAAGGCTGTCGAGCAGCTTAAAGCTGACATTTCAAGCACCTATGCCGCAGCGCCTGCCGATTCAAGCACCGAGGATTACGAAAGCTCCGAGCTTTACGGCGAAAACGGTTATTCGGGCGAAGCTTCAAACGAGCTCGTTCCCGTTGACGGATACGAGAGTGCCGAGCCACAGGAGCTCAACAATGGCGTATACGCTGACGCTTCATCGGATGACGTCTTCGGCGATTCTCCCGAGCCCGAGCTCGAAACGGTCCGCGAGCCGCTTTCATCAAAAAACAGTCTTAAGGATTCTATAATCGGAATCAATAAGAAGTACAAGGAGAGCGACGAGGATTTCATCAGCACACCCGACAGCGATCTCGCTGATGACGAAAGCTATCTCGATTTCGTAAAATCCGTAACAGGAAAACGCGACATAAAAAAAGACAATAAAGACGCTGATTTCGATATGCTGTTCGACGACGGCAAAAAGAAAAGGAAATAATCGCGTCGTTAATACATAAACGCTATCTATAAAGGAGCAACTCTAATGCCACAGGACTTTTCAAGTACACTTAATCTACCAAATACAGAATTCGCGATGCGCGCGAATCTTCCTACCCGTGAGCCTGAGATTGGCGCAGTATGGAAGGATGAGAATATTTATCAGAAGATGCTCGACAAGAATGCCGATAAGCCTCTGTTCATTCTTCACGACGGACCTCCCTTCTCCAACGGCAACATTCACATGGGAACCGCGATGAACAAGATCTTAAAGGACTTCATCAACAAGTATAAATCCATGTCGGGCTTCAAGGTTCCGTTCATCCCCGGTTGGGACAACCACGGTATGCCTATCGAATCCGCTATTATCAAGAAGAACAAGCTCGACCGTAAGAATATGTCTATCTCCGAATTCCGTTCGGCTTGCCACGCGTTTGCGCAGGATTTCGTCGATATTCAGATGACATCCTTCAAGCGTCTTGGCGTTCTTGCAGATTGGGACAACCCTTATCTCACAATGGATCCTAAGTTCGAAGCACGCGAGGTTAAGGTCTTCGGCGAGATGTTCAAGAGAGGCTACATCTACAAAGGCTTAAAGCCCGTTTATTGGTGCCCTATTGACGAAACCGCTCTTGCTGAGGCTGAGATCGAGTACAAGGATATCGACTGCACATCCATCTATGTAAAATTCAAGGTTAAGGACGACCTCGGAAAGCTCTCCGCGCTCGACCTTGACAATACCTATTTTGTAATTTGGACAACCACCACATGGACTCTCCCCGGCAACCTTGCAATTGCTGTTCATCCTCGCGCAAAGTATGTTGCAATCAAAGCTAATAACGAAACCTACATCGTTGCTGACGCACTTGTTGAAAGCACGATGAAAGCGGCAGGCATCGAGGATTACGAGCGTGTTGCTGAGTTCGTTGGCTCTGATTTTGAATACATGAAGGCACAACATCCCTTCCTTGAGCGCGATTCAATGCTCGTTCTTGCTGAGTATGTTACAATGGACAGCGGTACAGGATGCGTACACACAGCTCCCGGCTTTGGTGCAGACGACTATGTGACCTGCATGCGCTACAAGATGAACATTATCGTTCCCGTTGACGACCGCGGCTATCAGACCGAGGAAGCAGGAAAGTTTGCGGGCTTGTACTACGAGAAGTCGAACGAGGCAATTCTTGCCGACATGACCGAATCGGGCGCACTTTTGGCTTCCGAAAAGGTCAGCCACAGCTATCCGCACTGCTGGAGATGTAAGAATCCGATCATCTTCCGCGCTACTCCTCAGTGGTTCTGCTCGGTAGACGCATTCCGCGCACAGGCTGTTTCCGCTTGCGAGGGCGTTAAGTGGATGCCTGAGTGGGGCGGCGACCGCATGATCTCTATGATCAACGAGCGCGCAGACTGGTGTATTTCCCGTCAGCGTCATTGGGGACTTCCGATTCCCGTATTCTACTGCCCTGATTGCGGCAAGCCGATCTGCACCGATGAAACCATCACCGCAGTTTCTGACGTTTTCGCCGAGAAGGGTTCAAACGCTTGGTTCGATATGAGCTCAACCGAGATCCTCGGCGCAGGCTTCAAGTGTCCGCATTGCGGCTCCGACAAGGAGATGAACAAGGAAACCGATACGCTTGACGGTTGGTTCGACTCAGGTTCAACTCATTTCGCAGTTTTAGAGAACGACGAGCTCTCACATTGGAGCGGCATGCAATGGCCGTCCGACCTCTATCTTGAGGGCGCAGACCAATATCGCGGCTGGTTCCAATCTTCCCTTTTGACTGCTGTTGGCGCAACGGGCAAGAATGAGGCTCCTTACAAGCAGGTTCTCACTCACGGATGGGTTGTTGACGGCGAGGGCAAGGCTATGCACAAATCGCTCGGCAACTCCGTTTATCCCGAGGATGTAATCAAGAAGTACGGCGGAGATCTTCTCAGACTCTGGGCTGCTTCCGCTGACTATCAGGCTGACGTTCGCTGCTCCGATTCGATCTTCAAGCAGCTCTCCGAAACCTACAGAAAGTTCCGCAACACAGCCCGTATTATCATGGCTAACCTCGGCAAGGCTGACGAGGACTTCAATCCCGATACCGATATGCTCCCGATCTGCGAGCTTGAAGATATCGATAAGTGGGCACTCGCTCGCCTTAATAAGCTCGTATGTGAGTGCAACAACGCCTACGAAAACTACGATTTCCATATCGTAATCCACGCGATCTCCAACTTCTGCACGATCGATATGTCGAAGCTTTACATCGACATCACCAAGGACCGTCTGTATGTTGAAGCAAAGGATTCCAAGACTCGCCGTGCGGCACAGACTGCAATGTATCACATTCTCTCCGCGCTCACAAGAGTTACCGCTCCCCTGCTCTCCTACACCGCTGAGGAGATCTGGCATGCAATGAAGCATGTTGCAAGCGACGATAAGCTCAGCGTATTCCTCAACGATATGCCGAAGTACGACGCGGCGCTTGAGTTTGACGGACTTGAGGAAAAGTGGGATAAGCTGTTCGATCTTCGCGACGATGTTATGAAGGCTCTTGAGCTTTCGCGTGCTGATAAGCTTATCGGTAAATCACTCGACGCTAAGCTCACAATCTGGGCAACCGATTCCGACACGTTCTCAACTCTCAAAGCGTTCGAAAGCCAGCTTGAGGATGTATTCATCGTCAGCAGCGTAGCTCTTTCAAATGAGAGCGCACCTGCCGATGCTTTTAGCGAAACCATTTCGGGAATCGCTGTTAAGGTTGAAGCCGCAGACGGCGAAAAGTGCGATCGTTGCTGGAAATATTCAACCAATACAGAGCACGTTGACGATAGCTGCCTCTGCCCGCGCTGCCGTGCCGTTATCTCAAAATGAGTTTTCTTTGGCTCATACTTTCGGCAGTAATTGTCGCGCTTGATCAGCTGACAAAATATCTCGCTGTGAAGCATCTTCAGCCGATTGACACGAAGCCGCTTTTCGAGGGTGTTCTGCATCTGACCTACCTTGAAAATCGCGGAGCGGCGTTCGGAATGCTAAAGGACCACCGCTGGGTGTTCATGATAGTTTCGACCGTGGCGATAATCGCGCTTTGTGTATTCATGATAGTCGGCTACAAGAAGTATTACCATCCGCTTCTCTATACGGGACTTGCGTTTATCGCAGGCGGCGGAATCGGCAATATGATCGATCGCATAGCACTTGGCTATGTCGTTGACTTCATTGATTTCAGGATCATCAATTTCGCGATTTTCAATACCGCAGATTCCTTTGTTTGCGTTGGATGCGCAGTTGTGATTCTGTACATGCTTATTGGCGAAATTAAGGAAAAGAAAAAAGCTTAAACTAAAGCTCCCGATTTTTCGGGAGCTTTGTTTACCACGAATAAAGGTGGATTAATTTGATATGACTATTATTACACAAACTGATGTCGGAAAGCGGCTTGACGTTTTTATCAGCGAGAACGAGGGCATAACCCGCTCAGCCGCGCAGAAGCTCATCGCGACCGACAATGTGACAGTTAACGGAAGGTTCCCCGCTAAAAACTACAAGCTCCGCCTCGGTGATGATGTTGAAACCGAGCTGCCCGAGCCCGTTTCTGACGACGCGGTTCCGCAAAACATTCCGCTTGATATAAAATACGAGGACAGCGACCTGCTTGTTGTAAACAAGCCTCGCGGAATGGTCGTGCATCCTGCCGCAGGTAATCCCGACGGAACGCTCGTAAATGCCCTGCTCTACCACTGCGCAGACTCGCTTTCAGGGATCGGGGGAGTAATAAGACCGGGAATCGTTCACCGAATCGACAAGGATACAAGCGGACTTTTGATTGTTGCGAAAAACGACGCTTCCCATCTGAAGCTCGCCGAGCAGATCAAGGCTCACAGCTTTGAGCGCGAATACCGCGCGATCGCGCTTGGCAATTTCCGCGAAGACAGCGGAACCGTCGATGCTCCGATAGGACGCGACCCTCGCGAGCGAAAGCGTATGGCGATCTCTGTAGGCGGAAGAAATGCGCGAACCCATTTCGAGGTGCTCGAGCGCTTCAGCATTATGGGTCACAGCTACACATATCTCCGATTGATTCTCGAAACGGGCAGAACACATCAGATCCGCGTTCATATGAAATCGCTCGGTCATCCGCTTCTCGGCGACACCCTCTACGGCGGCGGCTCGACCAAATTCGAGCGGACGCTTGGAGAGCTCTTGTCGGGACAATGCCTATGCGCATCGCACATCGGCTTCACACATCCAACAAGCGGCGAATTCTTGCGCCTTGACTGTGAGCTTCCCGATTATTTTGAAGCAATATTAGCAAAACTCAGAGGTGCTGCACAATGAGCAAATTTGAAAATAAACTTATTTTAACCGACCTCGACGGAACATTTTTCGACTCAAAATGGAGCATTCCGAAAAACAACCTCGAAGCCATTGAATATTTTAAGAAAAACGGCGGACTTTTTGCTGTCGCTTCGGGCAGAGAGCCGATCATTATGGGCAGTCTTGATCCGATAATTAACGACCTTGTCAACTGCCCGTGTATTCTCTGCAACGGCGCATATTGCTACGACTTTCACAAAAAGGAATATTTCGGCATAATCGAGCTTGACTACGACAAGGCTGAGGAGCTGATTCAAGGCGTTCGGCGCGAATTTCCCGAAATCGGCATAAGACTGTCGACCGCGCGAGGCTTTTACCTCGCGCACGCTGATGAGCAGTTAACAAAGGATCTGACGGGCGGCTTCAAGCATTTGGTTGATAATGGGCTACTCCATCTTGCTCCAATTGATAAAACTCCGCGTGAAATGTGGACGCGCTGTGCGTTTTACGGCACTCCCGAAGAACTGTCAAAGCTCAGGCTTCGCTTTGAGAGCGAATACAGCGATTATTTCGCGTTTAATCTGGCAGGACCCGATATCTGCGATTGGCAGAGCACGAAGGCTACAAAGGGCTTGGCGCTTGAATCGATCCGCGCGCAGCTTATTAAGGAAGGCAGAGCCGATAATTCGCTTAAAATCTACGCGATCGGCGACTACGAAAACGACATCGATATGCTAAAACGCTGTGATGTTTCTGCTTGCCCCGAAAATGCAATTGACGAGGTAAAGGCTATATCAAAGGTCAAACTCTGTCACTGTGACGGCGGAACGACAGCCGACCTGATCGGCCGAATCGACCGGGGCGAGGTATGACGCGATTTTCTGCATTTGTGTCGCAGAGTGTTTATTTAAGCAAAATATAGTCATGACCACCGGCTTAGCCGGTGGTCATGATTTACTGCATAGCAAATTTGATAACCCGTAGGGGCGTTCTTTGAACGCCCGCGGGCGAACACAGTTCGCCCCTACCGTGCATTAGATGATTTATCCGATAAGAACGTCACCCGTTTGCGCAGCAGCTCCTTAAAATTTATTCAACTGTAAAGCTGACTGTCAGCGTGTGATTCTTTGCCTTTTGGGTTTCGTAGAAAATGTGCCACTGCGTCGGCATCGTCACCTTGTATGGCTCAGGAACGCCCTCGTTCAGATCAACGCCGAACTTGTCGGTGATCTCTTTGAGTGCGAGCGAATCGTCGGCGTTAATTGAAAGCTTAACGCCACTACGCTCGATGACAACGCTGCCGTCGGATTCAATCGGCTCAGAGAGCGCATGAAGCGGATATGTGATAGTCACATCGCGCTCGGACACGATATTATCTGTAACGGTGACAGTTTTACCCTCGAGCACGATCGTGCGCTCCCACGATTTAAGCATAGAATAAGCGTCGGAAATATCGAGCTTCGCAGTTTTTACAACGCCTTCATCGGTGCAGGAGATTATTTTCGCGCGAGATGTAAGGCTGTGGAACTCCTGCCCTACTCCGTCAACAAGAATCGCATTGTGCGCTATAGTCTGCTTAAGCCACCCGAAGTGATGCGCAGTTCCGTATCCTCTGCCGAAGTAGCCCGACGGTGAAATTAGCGCGACGCCGTTATAAAATATTGCAAAGCTTCCTTGGTCGGCGTGACGGTGGCTGTCAGAGCCGAATCTTGAAGCGCGCGCAATTACGGAAAGATCGTTTTGGGCATGCTCGAGATCTGTGTGCATGCTGATAAAGCCTGCGTCGGGGAAAACCGCCGTATTTGAAGCCTCAGCAGTCAGCTTGGTGCACGAGGTTTTGTGAGTCGGCAAAAAGATGTCGAGAAGATGCAAGAGGTAGAGCTCGGGCTTGGCATTTTTCGCGGAAAGCTCACGCGCGAGCGATGGGCCGAAGCGGTCTGCGTAGAATCTGAACGGATCCTGCGCAAAGAAGCCGGGCCATTCGGCATCCTCGGGATGGCACCAATATCCGTCGCCAAACGGATGATTTTCGTTGATCGGACTTGCAAAATGTATAAAGAAATTGGTCAGGCGCTGATAGAACGGTCTGTCAAGGAAGCGCGTTCCGCCGTAGCGCTCAACTGCCGAAAAGAACGGCAGGAACCATTTCGTGTAGCTTGAAGAATAGAACGGCCCCTCAGCCCAACCACCGTCGGGAGTTCCGTAATACGGGAAGATTCCGCCGTAAATTTCAAGCGAGTATCTAAGCCATTCTATCAGCTTCGAATCGGGAAGCACACCGCTTCCCTTCAAAACCATAGCCGCCTCGCCGAGATATGCAGGCAAGCGTCCCGCATGCGAATCGCCCGGATTCTGGCAATAATCGAGCGTTTTCAACCTCTCATAGCATTGCTCGGCGTAGGTTCTGACCGTAAATGCGATGTACTGACGCTCGTTTTTGTTAAAGAGATCATAGAGCATGTCGTATACAGCCGGCAGACAGCGCGCCATCGACAGCCCAATCTCATCTCCCCAACCGCCGTTGATCGAGCAAGGACCGTGCGGATTTCGATCACAAACGGTAAAAAGCAATTCCTTTGCAAATTCGCCCGCCTTTATATCGCCGAGAAGCGCGTATCCGAGTGAGCATGCAACAAGATTTCTGTCTACAAAATCGCGATACCGTCCGAAGAATTCGCGGTAAGGAAGCGCATCTGGGTCGCGGTGGAACATTGGCATTTTGGGCATACCGTCAATGTATGCCTGCTCGATATTACGCCTCAGAACAGCAAGCTCCGCCTCGCGAGAATTGACGATCTCCTCGATATCCTCACTAAAAAACAGGTGTCTTGGGTGAACATCGGGAACATTGTTAAAGAGCTCATCCGCGCTGACACGCTTGATGCTCACATGATCCTTCGCAAGCGAGAATGAAAGCTCGCCACGCTCTGCCCCCTCACAGAAAACATTCCACGAATATTCGCCCTCTATCGGAAGCGTCGCAACGTAGTAGTTGAAGCTTGTGGTATCGCGAAGGAGCTCGCGCCCGTTTTGTGAAACGGTAACGGTGTAAGTGTGCTCCCCCTCAATCGGAATCCAACAAAGACAGACGGGGTTCTCATAAACGACGCGCCCCGATTCTGGGAAAGTGAAAACCTGACGAGTCGATGTGCGCTCAAGCGGAAATTTAATACTCATGTTAAAGCATTGCCCTCGCAGTAATCAACGCGAGGGCTTCCTTTCAAAATTTTCAAGTAATTGCGTGAAATTGTGCTGCAAATTATATCGAAAAGAAGATTTTAGCTTCTTTTGTTGTTCCAGAGATATTCACCCGTTACGGGGTCGATCGAGCCGACCTGCTTTGCAGGAACACCTGCCATAATCGCGTAATCGGGAGTCGAATGGGTAACGACCGCACCTGCACAGACGAGGTTTGCGCGTCCGAGCTTAACTCCGCCCGTTATTGTAACCTTGCTTGCGAGCCAGCTGCCTGTGCCAATTACGATGCTGTCGTCGCCGTCGGGCTCGGTTCGAGCCGAAAACCATCCCGTTTTGGGGTCGAATTTGTGATTGCCTGCCGCGAGCGAGCAGTGCGGACCGATAAGCACGTTGTCGTTTATCGTGACATTTCCGTTTATGTAGCTGTATAATCCGAAGAAAATATTGCTACCGATTTGCTCCTTGGGAATACGGATTATCGCACCGGGCGCTACCTGATTGCCTCTGCCTCCGATTCCAAGCAGCTCTGCGCGCTTTGTGTTATCCTCATAATTATCCGAGCTGTTGGCGTATGCCGTAAGCTCGGCAAACAATTCATCGCTGATCTCGATTGCCATATAGTACCTCTGAATTAATTCTGTTCTTCGTTTTCGGGGATAGCGACATTCATTGCCGCAATTGCGCATTCGATCATCGAATCGTCGGGCTCGTGAACGGTGATGCGCTGAAGCCATACACCGGGAGCCGCGATTATTTTGGTTAAGACATTATCGTGTCTACCGCAAAGCTTTACAAGCTCATAGCCGATGCCGACTGTAAGCGGGAGAAGTGCGAGCTTGATCACCGTGCGAAGCAGCGGATTTGTGATCGAAATGAACATCGAGATAATAATACCGACAAGCAGCATTAAAATCATGAACGATGTGCCGCATCTAGGGTGAATACGCTTTTGCTTTCTGACATTTTCGACTGTCAGAGGAAGCCCTGCCTCGTAGCAGAATATAGTCTTGTGCTCCGCTCCGTGATACATGAACGTGCGTCTGATATCCTTTAAGAGGCACATGAGCGAAACATATCCGACAAACAGCAGAATACGAAAAACGCCCTCGAAAACGCTTCTGAGTACGCGAGAATCAAGCGACGGCGCCGCCTTTGCAATAAGCGCGAACAGCTGTGCAGGAAGCCACATAAACAGCACGACAGCAAGCACAACTCCAAGCACACCGCCGATTCCTGCCGCGATTCCTACAATTGCAGATTCCTTCTTCTTTTCCTCCTCGGTCTGCGCTTCCTCAGGCATCGCGATCTCAGCCGAGCGCATCAAGCAGCGATAGCCCGTCTTCATCGAATCGACAAAGTTGAAGATTCCGCGAACAAACGGAAGCTTTGTGATCTTGTGGCGATTCGAGGTTTCGGTTTCCCACTTCTCAAGGACGATCTCTCCCTCGGGATTCCGAACCGCCATTGCAGACATT
>JAZNMQ010000055.1:0-55911 GCA_045579745.1 Candidatus Flemingiibacterium sp.
GGTGCAGATGAGAGGTACAAAAGTATTAAAAGTTTCGTCCACCTTTTCAGCTGATGAGCCTCCCATTGAAATAGTCTTTCCTCACGATTGCAACGACAGAACACAGTATTTCAAAGTTGAGGTTTACGGACACATTATATCTGACAGTTCCATTAACGGAGATGTGGTGTGCCATCAAGCTATAAAAAGCAGTACAATTAACGGGGAAGTAAAGTGTGATGGAAATATCGATGTAAACGAATTGAATGCACAGAAAGTCATTTGTAACAATATAACCGATTGCTATAAGCTTCAAGCTAAAACAATAGAGTGTGCAGGAAATATAGCTTCCGCTAATTTAACTTGTGATCAAATCATCTACAAAAAATAACAACACCGCCGAAAGTAACACTTAATCACTTTCGGCGGTATTGTGTTTGGTATATAAACCTGATTTATCGCAGGCACGCCAATGGGTGCATTTCTTGTTGGCGCGCCTGGCAGGATTCGATGACCTGCATCACTTCGCTTCGCGAAGTACTACGAGAACGCGGCTTGTCTGTGCATCCCAATCGCTTCCCTTGCGTTCTCATCGCATTTTCTTACACACCAATCGTACGAACAAAAGTGAAATCGTGGCGATGCCACGATGAAATCTTCACTTCGTTCAGATGAAATCTTCCGCTATAGGCGGAAGATGAAATTAAATCCGCTTCTCCTATCCCCGCGAAGCGGGATTTCATCGCGAAGCGATTTCATCCACGAAAGTGGATTTATTCCGCCATCGGCGGATTTAATTGAAAAACCGACTTGTAAAACAAGTCGGTTTTTCTGGCGCGCCTGGCAGGATTCGATGACCTGCACGCGTCTTGCTTCGCAAGTCGCACGAGAGGGCGATATAATCAAGCAAAAATTAAAACGCTTCTCCGCCCTCTATCGAGCTTTTCAAACTACCATGTGAGCACCAAAAAATGCACCCGCAAAGGGTGCATTTTTTGTTGGCGCGCCTGGCAGGATTCGAACCTGCGACCTACCGGTTCGTAGCCGGGCACTCTATCCACTGAGCTACAAGCGCGTATCTTTCGTACTTGTAAAGTATACCACATCTGCAACCGTTTGTCAACCCCCTTTTGAAAAATATTTCGCATTTTTATAACTTTTCGCCGTCATATTTTTCAAACCAAAATCATATGATTTACAAAACTATAAAGGATGGTGTTATATGAAAACCTCAATATACTGCCCGTCGTTTGACGGACTTGTTCCTGCCGAGCTTTCCTCCGAGCACATTCTGCCTGATGTTTACCCCGATGTTAAGCGAATCCTGCGCGTTACAGCAAAGCCTGCGATGATCCGTCGTTATCACGCAGGCAAACGGCTCGAATTTTCGGGCGCGGTCGATTACATTATTCTCTTCGCCGCTGACACAGAATCGGGCGAAACGCTTCACTGCGTGCATTTTGCAGGCGAATGGAGCTCTGCAGTAACCGACCAAGCCGAGCTTGACGGTGCGGAAATTATTATTTCTCCCCGAGTTGCATCATGCACTGCCCGACTTGCAAATCCGCGAAAGCTCTCTCTCAAATCGTCAATTGTTTGCGATGTTCGAATTCTCAGACAGATTCAAGGTGAACCGAGTATCGACCATTCTTCAACCGAGCCGTGCATGCTCGAGCGTCTAACCGAAGCCGTTCAGTCGCTCAAAGAGCGTGCGATCACGCTTGAATCAGTATCGATCAGCGAAAATCTTGAGCTTGACAACTCCATGCCGCAGATAGACGAGCTTATTACCTGCAACGCAAAGCTGCATTTCCACGATGCCCGCCCGATCATCGAGGATGGCACGATGAATGTCAGTCTGAAAGGTGAGGCGCACGTTGACTGCATCTACCGCGCTATCGGTGGCGGTGCTGTCAGCTTAAAGCGAAGGCTCCCTCTTTCATACAATCTCGATGTCTATGACTGCGCGGAATTCTTCGTCGAATGCTCGCCCGAATCCCTCTGCTGCGGTGCTATGGCAAACATTATCGAGCTTAATGCCGAGGTGGGCGAAAACGGCTACGGAGAGCGCGGAATGATCGAGCTTGATATGACCTTCGAGCCGATGCTTCATCTTATGGGCGCTGTGGAATCAGAGCTTACGCTTGACGCCTTTTCATGCGAATACGAATCAGAATGTCAGACGCACGAGCTCGATTTTTCGTCAGCTTCAAAACAGCTCGCAACAAATTTTTCCGTCGGTGAATCGGTACCGCGTGCCGACTTCAAGCTTACTAACGATGCTCAGCTGATCGATGCCGTCGGCGAGGCTGAATTCAAGTCTGTTTCAATCGAGCGTGGCCGCGCGATAATTTCAGGCGAGGCGACACTTTCCTGCATTTATAAGCTTGCCGATGGGGCGCTCGTCTGTGCTGAGCCAAAGCTTCCGCTTCGCTGTGAGCTTCCCTGCGAGCTTCGCGAACCGATTTCCATGATGGCGTCCGCTGTTATTTCCGATATTCGCCCTCGCCTTGATACAGAACGCTTGAATCTGAACTTTGAGGTTTCGCTCGCTTTAGCTTTGCGTGAGCGCACTCGCAAAAAGGCTGTCGCAGAGGTTAAGCTTGGCTCGCCGATCGATCGCTCGTCCGCGGCAGGTTCGATGCTTCTCTATTATCCGACAAAGGACGAATCCGCATGGCAGATCGCAAAGCACTATCACGTTCCGAGATCCCTTGTTAAATCCACCTCAAGTGTAATGATAATCCCTCAACCGCCATTCTCAGCCGTGATGAGCGGTGAATAAAGCTCCGCTAAAAGGGGTATACGGATGACATAGGGCTTTACCCCAATCCTCATTTGAGAGCTTAAAAAAACGGTGTCACCATCTTTAGCTTTACTTATGTTCAGCTATTTGTTAAGATGGTGGCACCATTTTTAAGGTATTTAGGGATTCTCATGAGCAGGGTGTGGGACGCGGCCTACCTTAGCCCTAACTCAATATTTATCGCGGTGGAAAGCGTAGCCGATAAGGCTGCCCATAAATGCGAGCCCACCGTATTCGAATATGTAATGGATGTCCGACTGAGAATAGTTAAGGACAAGCGTGGGAGCGAAAATGAGCGCTACTATAAGGCAATAATACCAGACCCAGCCGTTAATTTTACTGAAGATTACACCGCTTCCAAGACAGCAAGCGGGAGTAATTATCATCAGCGCGAAATCCTCGAAGCGAGTGCCCTTGAGCGCAGGCGGAACGAGGTAAAACAAGACGATCATAACGGCTAAAAACGGCAGCCATTTGCGAAACGGAACTTTTTCCATAATAATCTCCATGTCTTTGTGAAGCAAAGACTTTCTTATTCGAAATTTTTGTCGGTTTTGCAGAGGTTTACGGCGCAAGCCGACAAAGACAAAAATTTGGGGCGTGAAATTTTCTCACGCTAACGACCCTTTTAAAAAGAGATAGTTTTATTTTTGCTTGCGAAGCACGGCGGCATCCCATTCGGCGCGCTCCTCATCCGAGGTCAGCTCAAGCCGCGGAACGGGCGTCGGGCGTTCGTTTTCATCGATAGCAACAAGCGTGAGATAGGCGGAGTTGATCTGCAAGCGCGTTCCGTCGAGTTTTTCAACGTAAGATTCGACATGAACATCCATTGAGGTATTACCCACCCAAACGACCTTAGAGCACATCACAACGAGATCGTTTGCCAAGGCAGGAGCCTTAAAATCGAGCGATTGAACTCTGACCGTCGTCACATTTTTGTTGGAATGGCGGCGCGCACTTACAGCCGCGCAGATGTCAATCCACTCCATAAGCTGACCGCCGAAAAGACGGTTGTAGCCGTTCATATCGGCAGAGGTTACAAGATGAACTGCCTCTGCATAGGACTGCGAGGGCTTTTTTGATTTTTGATCCATTTTATTTTCCGCTTTCGAGCTTCCAAAGCTCACCGATCGATTTGTTGCTGTCGGGGTACCAATACACCGAGGTATTTTGATAAACTGCGTCGGAGGTCAGCTTATTCCATGCGACTATTTTATATGTCAACGCCTTGTACTCCCTTGTACCCCCGTCGTCATAGCTCCCCATTGGTATCGGAAGAAACAGTACAAGCACTGCAACAGTAACGACCGCTAATACAAGCTTTAACGCACCACTCATAATAAGCTCCTCCCGTCAAACAGCAAAATTAAATTACAATCCTATTATATCAGATTACGCGAAAAATTTCAAGCTTTTTAACCGATTTTACAAATTCACATAAAATAACATTAGTATAGTTCACAAAGGAGAATTTGTATGTATCGGACACGGCATAGGTTGATACTCATATCCGCGGCAATATTAGCTCTGATCATAATGGTTCTGTGCGCAGTTGAGCTTCGGGTCAAGCCAATCGTTCTGGAGTTCGCGTCAAGTCGTGCAAGGCAGTTTTCGAGCGAGGTGATAAACACCGCAGTTTCTTCGCTTCTTTCCGACAGCGCACCGCTTGTTAAGATTTCCACCTCAGACACAGGTGTCGCAAGCGCCGAGGTAAATGCCCACGCAGTTTCAACGCTCAGAAAAGCGGCAGTTGATGCCGTTTCAGAAAAGCTTCGCTCAACGAGAACGCTTAAGCTTAACGTGCCGATCTTCAATCTGACGGGGAGTGCGCTTGCCTCGGGAGTTGGCGTTCCGATCTCGGTAAAGCTTCTGCCGATAGGTGATATTGTCGCGGACATTCGCACCGAATTTGTCGAATCGGGCATAAATCAAACGCTTCACAGAATCGTGCTCAGAATCCGTCTGACGCTGAGCCTGCTTGTTGCAAATGAGGCAATCGGCGAGGATATCACAAGCGATATCGTGCTTGCCGAAACGGTTATTGTCGGAGGCGTTCCCGACGCGTATACAGCGATCAACCGCTTTGAGATCGACGAGCAGGAGGAAAACGATTTAAACGATTACGCCGCCACGATCCCGTAACTCTTATTTTGACAAAAATTTGATAAAGCCCTTGCTAAACAGCTTAAAATGTGGTAAAATAAGAGTATAAATTAAATTTGGGAGAGCATAGCGTGAAAGTTTAGTTCAGCGGGTAATAAAGTGAACGATTTCACGCCTTAAATTGATTAAAAATGGGACTCGTCCCATTTTGCCGCAAAGCGGCTCATCAATTTAACTTCACTATTTGTGCCGCCGCAGCGCGGCGGAATGGAGATTAACATGGACGAGATTACAACATTTGCTTTTCGAACCTCAATGGGCGGCTTCAACAAAAAAGATGTTAATAATTATATTGCCTCACTCTCGCAGAGCTTTGCTGAGAAGTCGAAGGAATACGAAGCCTCGATTGAATCATTGAACTCAGTTGTTGATGAGCTTAAGAAGAACATCTCCGCTCTTGAAGCCGAGAGCGTTAAATCAAGCGAGCTTGATGCGCTGAATGAACAGCTCACGCAGGCGAACAGTCTGCTCGACGCACGCGCAAAGCAGGTCGACTCGCTCACAGCGGAGCGCGACGAGCTGAAAGCAAAGCTTGACGCTATGACCGCAAAGCTGTCACTTTTCGCCGGAATGGAGGAAAAGCTTGGCGATTACGAGCGCATGAAAATCAAAATGGGCGAGCTCTATCTTGAAGCCGCATCGAGCGCTGAGAGGATCAAGACCGACGCGGAGAATTACGCCGCCGCAAAGCGTCTTTCGATCGACGCCGAGGTAACAGCTATCCGCGAGGAGCGCTTCAAGGCTCTGTCCGATCTCTTTGACGGAATTACAGGTGAGCTCTGCGCTGTGATCGACGGATACCGCGCTAAGCTTTCCGATTTTCGCATTACCGAGGACGGCGTTAACAAAGCCCTCGAGCAGTTCAAATGAACACAGAATCAATAACAAGGCTCGGCGAGAATATTAAGCTTTACCGCCAACGCCAGGGCTTGACTCAGGCAGAGCTTTCACGCCACTGTGACATCACGCGCAACATGCTCAGCCGTATTGAAAACGGTGTTGCACTTCCCTCGATAACCTCATTTGTTGCTATAGCACAGGCTCTCGACATTCCCGTCGGAGCCCTGCTCGACGACCCTAAGGATTATCTCGATTACAAGCTGATCGGCGAAATTCGCAGGCTTTTCGAATGCAGGCAGTACGCTGACATTTTAGAGCTCTGCGAAAAGCACGGCTACACTCCGACAAATGCTGAATCGTCGTCGATTCTCTGCGCGGCGCATATCGAGCATGCGCGCGAGCTTTACAATGTAGGCAGACTCGGCGAGGCGTTTGGTATGCTTGACACGGCGGAAAAGCTGTGTGCGAGCTTTCCTGAGGTACAGCGAGAGCTTCGCGACCGCATTTTCCTTTTGCGTCTGCTTATCGAGGCTTCTCCAGCACTTTCCGAAACCGACAGCGGCTTGAATGTATTAAAAGCCAACGAGGATAAGCTTCGAGATATCGTATTTGACAAGAATGACCTCGCGCTGTATCTATACTGCCGCGCCGCTCTTGTTGACGCTCACGCGAGATTGCTGTCTGTGCCATATCCCGAGGCGGAAGCGCTTCGCGCGAAGCTTACACCGCTTTACGAGAGCATCACAAACAATCTCTACCGCGAGCATATCGCGGCTAAGCTCGATATGGCTGACTCGGATTTTCTCAAGGCTAAGGCTCGGATACTTCGCGTTATGGACGAGGACGCTTCGATTCCGCCATCAATTCGCTACGAGCTTTATGCTGACCTTGAGCTTTGCTGTAAATGCTGCGGCGACTTTGAAAACGCCTACAAATATTCAAGCTCGCGTATCGAGCTTATTAAGAGGATATATTAAGCTTGTCCCCTGCACTCCGATAAATTTCCGTCAAGGACGTGTGCAGGGTGCGCTTTACCCTTTTGACAGAACGGAGATACCATTATGAAAATGCGAATCGGTCACGGATACGATGTCCACAAGCTTGTTGAGGGCAGAAAGCTGATACTTGGCGGTGTTGAGATCGCGTATGAGAGGGGACTGCTTGGCCATTCCGATGCGGATGTGCTTGTTCACGCGATAATGGACGCCCTGCTCGGTGCGGCGGCTCTTGGAGATATTGGCGCGATCTTCCCTGACACAGACGAGCGTTTTCGCGGAGCTGACAGCCTTGTTCTTGCAAGGCAGGTTGCCACGCTTCTTAAAGATAACGGCTATACTATAGGAAACATCGACGCTACTGTTATAGCACAGGCACCAAAGCTTGCACCGCATATTGCTTCAATGCGAGAGAACATCGCGCTTGCCCTCGGAATTGACAGCTCGGATGTGAGCGTTAAAGCGACGACTGAGGAAAAGCTCGGGTTTACGGGCGACGGCTCGGGAATCGCCGCGCACGCTGTTGCGCTGATAAATAAGCTGTAAGATTGCAGTTTGGAGCTAACCACCTCAATGGGTGACAAGCTGTATTTTGTGAGTGCAGCTGCAAGTTGAAATCTTGCAGCTACACCTGAATTGGCGGTCATCGGCGAGCCTTTCAATCCTTTATTTTGGGCAGCACCGCATACAGTGCCGCCGTATCCTTTGCCGCATCCCGCCGCGTAATTTCGGCTCTAATACAGCATATGGCAAATTATGAAGTTTGTTCCGACTAAAATAATGTGAAAGAAGAATTGCATTTATGATTAAAATTGCTCCGTCAGTCCTCGCGGCTGACTTTTCAAGGCTCGGAGATGAGGTCGCGCGAATAGAAGACTCCGCCGATTATCTGCATCTTGACGTAATGGACGGTGCGTTCGTGCCGAATATTTCGTTTGGGCCTGCAGTTATCGCATCGCTCCGCCGAAAATCGTCGCTCATTTTTGACGTGCACTTGATGATAAACAATCCCATGCGCTACATCGACGAATTTGTTAAGGCAGGCGCTGACATTATCACGATCCATTACGAGAGCTGCAACAATCAGGCTGAGGTTTTGAAGGCTATCCGCGAGAGAAACGTTAAGGCGGCTATTTCTATCAGACCCGCAACGCCTGCGTTTGTGCTCGAGCCGCTGCTTGAATATGTTGACATGGTGCTCGTTATGACGGTTGAGCCTGGATTTGGCGGTCAGAAGCTGATCCCCGAAACGCTTGATTCGGTTCGTGCAGTTTCAGAGATGATTGCCGCAAAGGGGCTTTCATGCGAAATTGAGGTTGACGGCGGAATTTCTGTCGATACGATAAAGGATGTCTACAAGGCAGGTGCGCGAGTATTCGTTGCAGGCTCATCGGTTTTCCGCGCCGAGGATGCAAAGCTCGCAATCCGCAATCTCAAGGCGGCATGCAATTAACAAAACAGACCGTGCATCAACTGATGCACGGTCTTGGTTTTTCTAAAATCAGCCTAAATCGTGGAAGATCGGCTCCTCGTAGTCCTCATCCTCAGGCTCGGTGTAATACGGATCGATCATAATTTCCTTGATCTTCGGGTATGCGGCGTAGCATGCCATGAATGCGCAGTCTGCAAAAAGCAGAACGAACGGTATGATAATACCTATCGGAAGCACGAGCAGCATGATATAATATGTTATAAACAGCATCGCGGCAATTCCGAGCGTTGCCATAATGTTGCGCTTGAAGCCGATAACCGAGAAAATAAGCGCGTTTTTGAGAATTTTCATAATCGACAAGTCGAAGGTTATCAGAAGAATATAGATGTAGAATCGCATCCAGAGCCAAACCACCGAGATAAACAGCGATGCGTAGAACATGAAGTTCATTACACCCGACGTTCCGGTATTATAGTAGAAGAATACAATATCGTAAACGCAGAGGAAGCACAAGATCGCGTCAAGTGCGCCCATGATAAATGCCTGCCTCAGGTTGCGCTTGATAGCATACCAAAAGTCTGACCACATGAAGATCGGCTCGCCCTTAATCATGTTGCGCATAATGTAGGTCGTTCCGACGTTTACAAGGCCGAATGTAAATATAACAAGCAGCGACAGTCCGAGCGCAATTTTTGTTCCGATGGTAGTAAAGCCCATTTCCGACTGAGTGCCGAACATTCCGTAAAGAACGGCTGTTATCGGCGAAGCCTCGTGCTTCAGCACTCCGAAAACGGGTGCGAACATCTTATAAGCAGGTGCAAACGAGGGTGTGTCGAGATTTCCGCTCATTGCAAGAAGCAAAAAGAGTATCGGGAAATTGCCGAAGATGCAATACATGTTCACCGTAACGAGGCGAGTAAACTTCGAGCCGAAATACTTGAAGAAATTTTTTAAATTCTTGGGCCCCTCGGGCTCTTTTTTTACGCCCTTTCCCTCGAGGCTGTAGTTAAAGAGCTTGAATTCTTTTCCGAAAATTTTCAAAATCCTTTTTCCTTTCAAAAAACGCGTTCAAATATAAACATATATCATAAACAGCATAAATACAACATTTACGCAAACAAGCGCGACCACGCGCAAAAAGATGAGAAAGAATGTACGAGCTCTGCACCACCTTGTGTAGTAGTACATCACGGCGTGTGCGCATAAGCTCATCAAAAGCAGCGATATCGCAAGCGAGGCGATAAGATACGCCATAGAATCGAACAGCAGTCCCGTCCGCGTTGAAAACTGAAGCATCGTCAGCGCGAAGCCAAAAAGTATCCCGCGGTAAAGGAGCACCGCTCCGCCGACAATAGGGTTGTACACCGTAAAGCCCGCAATAAACACCAGCAAAAACGCCCACAGCTCATGCAGACAGCAATCCGCTACAACACGAAAAACATCAAGCATCGATGCAGAACGATAGAATAAAGCTAAGAAATACCGTTCGATAAGATTATCATACAGCTCGGATTCGCCGAGCCCGAGCAGTCGATAGACCGCACATCCTACAAAAGCTCCGAAAATAAACAGCGCAGATGCCGCAAGCATGCAGCTCCGTCTGTCAAGCTTCGAGTTTCCCATTACACGTCACCACCATATACTTTGTATACCCATGTATATGATGTGAGCGGACAAACTATGCCTTGTTTTCGAGTGCTAAAGAAAGCTCCTCTGCTCTGTCTGTGCATGCACGCATCGCGCGGTCGATTATCGCATGGATATTCTCCTCGCGAAGCACGTTCATCGCACGCTCGGTCGTGCCGTTGGGAGAGGTGACCTCTTTTATTCTGTCGTCAAAGCTCTTGCCCGTTTTGATGGCATCAAGCATCATGTCTGCAGTTCCGCGAAGGGTCATTGCAATCATGTGTGTGAGCTCCTCGTCCGTGCAGTCGAGCCCCTGAGCCTTTGCCGATTTGAACATCGCGTCCATTATGTAGTAAAAATACGCGGGAGAGCTTCCGTTTACCGAAATGACCGCGTTCATCTTCGATTCGTCAAGAAGATACGCTCCGCCAAGGGATGCAAGCATTTCGGCAATTTCTGTGCGGTCGCATTCCATTACGCGTTCGTTAACGCTATAAGCGCACGCCCCAACTCCAAGCTCAACCGCCGTATTCGGCATTATGCGCACGACGGCGCATTCGCGCCCAAGCACACTCTCAATAAACGAGGTCGATATTCCTGCCGCGATGGTCAGGATCACCTTCCCCGAAAAGTCGACGGGCTTCAGCCCCTCGAGCACGCTCCCTATTATCTGAGGCTTGACCGCGAGCAGGATGTAGTCGCACGCCTCGCAGGCTTCAATCGCACTTTTTGCAATATTTGCGCCAAGAGCGGCGAATTTTGCGCACTTTTCACCGTCGGGCTCAAAGACGGTAACGCTCACCCCGCCAAACAGCAGGCGTTTTGCGATCGCACCGCCCATATTTCCCGCTCCGATAAAAGCAATTGATTTTTTCATTCTACAGTCTTCTTTCAATTGGTATGATTAATATTTTCCGCTCTGCTCGGCGAGGAATTCGTTAACCGAATAGCTCACGCAGACGATCAGAATAGCGATGACGCTGTATATTATCGTTATGAGAATCGCAAAGAACGGAAGTCCCGTAAAAAATACGCCCGGCAATGCGATCACTCCTATGATTATCGAAATAATCTGCAGAATCGTATACACATATCTCGCCCATTTCTTGCCGCGCCAGAGCGCAAAAAGCATGATCAAGCTGAAAACGGTCGTAATGAGATTGTTTGAAAAGAAGCCGACAACGAGCATTATCACCTCGAAAATGATAAGTCCGAGCAGGATCTTTCTGCCCGATTGAACAGTCTTAGCCTGACGGGCTTCATACGCCGCCCATTCGCGCTTCTTTTCGTCGGGGTCGATCTCTTCTTCCTTGCCCATTCGTATGGGCGGAACATAGCCGCTTGACATCAGCGTGTCAAGCGTAACTCCGAGAGCTCTTGCAAGCTTATCTGCAAGCAGTATCTGCGGCTCCTGCTCGCCTCTTTCGATAGCGTTGTACTCTTCTGTCGAAATGCCGACAGCCTCTGCAAGCTCAACGTTACTCATATTTGCACGAGCGCGCTCACGGGCTAAGGCTTTGCCGAAATCGATAGCATCCATCTGCAGCACCTCCGAGAAAATATTGTCTTATAATATCTTATACTATATTATACCATGAAGCAAAAATGCTTGCTTGCAAGAGCATTTTTGCCAAGCCGTCAATGTCGCATCCGCGCATTGCGCGGCAGGGGCGAAGCCCCAAGACTTGCAACGCAAGGCTTATGCGTATATTAAACCATGAAGCAAAAATGCTTGCTTGCAAGGGCATTTTTGCAAAGCCGTCAATATCGCATCCGCGCAAAGCGCGGCAGGAGCGAAGCTCCAAGAACTGCGAAGCAGGGCTTATGCGTATATTATAGCACACATATTGAGCTAAAGCAAGGATGTTTGAAAATATTTACAACTCTATTCTATTTTTTTTGCAAATACTGTTTTAACACTTGAAAAAAACGGGAATATGTTGTATAATAAACTTTAGAATTATGATAACGGAGGACGCCAATGCAAAAAGACTCAGTACGACGGCTCTTTTCGAAGATCCCCACACTCACGACAGCCCGACTGACGCTCAGAAAAATGAGCCCTCGTGACCATCGTGACATGTACGACTACGCAAGGCGCCCCGAGGTCACGCGTTATCTTCTTTGGGAGCCGCACAGAAATTCGGATGTAACCCTTGATTATCTCATGTATTTGCAGGATGAATACAGAAAGGGCGAATTTTACGACTGGGCGATCGTTTTTAATGAAACCAAAAAGATGATCGGCACCTGCGGCTTCACCTCGCTCGACTATCAGAACAACTCGGCTGAGATAGGCTATGTGTTAAACCCCGATTTTTGGGGCATGGGAATTGCTCCCGAGGCTGTAATGCGCGTGATCGATTTCGGCTTTCGCGAGCTGAATGTTCACCGAATCGAGGCAAAATACATTATCGGCAACCAAAAAAGCCGCCGCGTTATGGAAAAATGCGGTATGAGCTTTGAGGGGACCCGCCGTTCGTCAATGTTCATCAAGGGCGAATACCGCGATATCGGATACTGCTCGATTCTCGCCGACGAATATATTCAGGGAATTTAGCTGAGGGATCACGACATACTTTGAAAGGGCTTCTACGAAGATTGGTAAATCCAAGGAAATGAAAAATATCAATAACAATATAATCGCGCTCGTCGGAATGACCGGCTGCGGAAAATCGAGCGTCGGCAAGGTTCTTGCAAAAAAGCTCGGAGCAAGGCTTGTTGACCTTGACGAGGTCTTAATCGAGCGCCACGGAAGCATCAAGGAGCTTTTTGCAAAGCAAGGCGAGGGCGCATTCAGACAGCTTGAATACGAGGCTCTACGCGATGTTATAAACGAATGCGGCGGCGAGATGACAATACTCTCCTGCGGCGGCGGAGTTCCGACTTACAGGCAAAGCTACGAGCTTCTCTCAAAGAGCACTACGGTAATTTGGCTTCGTCGAAGCATTGACTCAATTACAGCCGACAGTCAGGTGCTCTCACGCCCACCGCTTAACGGAAGCATCGAGGTTTACAAGCGGCTTCATGCAGAGCGCTATCCGATCTACAAAAGCCTCGCCCATTACACCTTTTACAACGTTTTCCCACAGCGCACAGCCGAGAACATTATAAAAAAGCTCGAGCTTGCCTTGCCCGAAAACTTAACCTAATCGTAAAAACAGCTTGCATTCCTCGGCTCTTATATACAGAGCTTTGAGTTCTTGCCAAGCTTTATCAATGCAAGAGGTTACAAATTCCAAATGAAAGGAAGCCTTCGCCGTGGCGTTGGCTATAGAAAATTAATGGATACAAAAAATCTTATCGATTTTAACGATATGTCGCTTGAGGAATGGGAGGAGCTTCGACGCCTGACATTCCGCATTAAAAAAAGCCCTGCCGAATACCGCGACGTTTGCAAGGGAAAGATCATGGCAACGCTCTTTTACGAGCCGAGCACCCGCACTCAGATGTCCTTTCAGACTGCAATGATGCGTCTTGGCGGCAAGGTGATCGGATTCTCCGACCCGAGCTCAAGCTCGGTCGCAAAGGGCGAAACCCTGCGCGACACGGTTAAGGTCGTAAGCGGATATTCGGATATCGTCGTAATTCGCCATCCGATCGAGGGTGCGGCGTTTGCATCGTCGCTCTACTCGCACACGCCCGTTATCAATGCAGGCGACGGAGGACATCTTCACCCGACGCAGACACTCACCGACCTGATCACGATATCTGAGCTCAAGGGCAGATGCGATTCTCTGACCGTCGGATGCTGCGGTGATTTACTTAACGGACGCACGGTTCATTCGCTTCTTCGCGCACTCATGCGCTTTAAAAATAACCGCTTCGTGCTGATCTCAACTCCTGAGCTGAGACTTCCGAGCTATGTTACCGCCGAGCTGAAGCTCAACGGCTGTGAGATTCGCGAGGTTTCAACCCTCGAGGAATGCATTTCCGAGCTTGATATTCTCTACATGACGCGAATCCAGCGCGAGCGCTTTGCCTCGCCCGAGGAATACGCGCGTCAGTCGGGCGTTTATCGCTTGACAAGCGACAAAATGGCGCTTGCAAAGGCTGATCTTGCCGTGCTTCATCCGCTTCCTAAGGTTGATGAGATTGCGCCCGAGCTCGACGATGACCCAAGATGCGTATACTTTGAGCAGGCTGAAAACGGTATGTATGTACGCATGGCACTCGTTGCTAAGCTCGTTTCAACCGAACGCCGCGGACGGGCTCCTGCCTACGAGATCCCGAAAGCTCCGCTCTGCTCTAATCCCCGCTGCATCACGAATCACGAAAAATATCTGCCGACAATGACAAAAGAGGTTGACGGCGAGATCCGCTGCAAATACTGCGACCACAAGCTTTGATTTCACCAGCTTAAATTACAAGCTTCAATTCCACAAGCATTTATAAAACACAAAAAACAGCTGCCGCACGTGCAACCTCGCATCTGCGGCAGCTATTCAGAGATAGAATCTCAATGAGCCTTAAATTTTGATAAGCTCATACTCGTGAGTACCGACACCGAGCTTTTCGGCGTGCGCGATAGTAACGCGCCAATCGGTCGTCGGAGAGGTGTGGTCGAAATTATCGCCGTCGTGCTCAACAATTCCGTGATGATGCTTTGCACCGCGCGCGATAAGATTTTCACCGAGTACAGAGTTTGCGTATGCAGGCTGAGCGTTGCAGGCATCTGCACAAGCTTGGTCGAGCGCGACCGCATCAAAGGATGCGAACATTCCGACATCGGGAATGATCGGCGCATCGTTCTCGCTGTGGCAGTCGCAATACGGCGAAACCTGATTTACTATATTTATGTGGAACTGCGGTCTTCCGTCAACTACCGCCTTAGCGTATTCAGCCATTTTTTTGCAGAGGTCGTCGTTTGCGCTTCCGCTCGGCTGATGAATCGCTTCAAATCGGCAAGCGTGGATACATCTTCCGCAGCCGACGCATTTTGAGGTGTCGATTCTCGCTTTTTTATTTTCGTAGGAGATAGCGTCATGCGCGCATTGCTTAGAGCACATACCGCAGCCTACGCAAGCCGATTCGATAACCGCGGTTTTACCGCCGTTATGCTGCTCCATCTTGCCTGCGCGAGAGCCGCAGCCCATGCCGATATTCTTCAGCGCACCGCCAAAGCCCGTGCACTCGTGACCCTTGAAATGGTTGAGCGAGATGAAAACATCCGCTTCCATGATGGCTCTGCCGATCTTCGCCTCGCTGACAAGCTCTCCGCCCTCAACGGGAACCCAAACCTCGTCAGCACCCTTTAGTCCGTCCGCGATTATAACCTGACAGCCTGTAGCATACGGAGTGTAGCCGTTCTCGTAAGCCGCTTCGATGTGGTCGAGCGCATTCTTGCGTCTGCCCGTATAAAGTGTGTTGCAGTCGGTTAAAAACGGCTTGCCGCCGAGCTCCTTTATAACATCGGCAACCGCTCTTGAAAAGTTCGGGCGAAGGAAGGAAAGATTTCCCGGCTCGCCGAAATGTATCTTGATAGCGACGAATTTACCGTCGAAATCAATGTTTCCGATCCCCGCCTTTTTTATAAGACGCTTCAGCTTGTCAAGCAAGCTCTCATCAAGCTTGCATCTCATATCAGTAAAATATACCTTGGATTTTTCCATTTCGTTCATCTCCATTCAATAGATAATATTTGCACTCATCACATCGGAGGTTTATTAATGCCGCAAATTTACACACCGCCAAAGGAGCTCACCTGCTGTTTTACAGGTCACAGAGCGATTCCCTACGAGGAAATAGCAGGGCTTAAGCGCAAGCTCGAGCTTGAAATAAGCTGGCTCTACACCCACGGAATAACCGAATTCGTAGCAGGAGGAGCCCTCGGCTTTGACACCTTAGCCGAGCAAGCCGTACTTCGCGCTCGCGCTATCAATCCCGAAATCAGGCTTCATCTCTATATCCCATCGCCGTATCAGGCTTACAGATGGAACGAGCACGATGTTGCGATGTATAATAAAATCCGCGAGCTTGCCGACACCGTTTCGATTATCGGAACAAACAACAGCGCTTCCAGCATGCACGCGCGAAATCGCGCTATGGTCGATGCGAGCTCATACTGCATCGCCTATTTCGACCCCGAAACGGTTGATCCGCTCCATCCGACTCGCGGCGGCACGTTAAACACCATAAAATACGCTTCAATGCGAGGGCTCGGCGTTACCAATCTTCACGACGAGTTCCCTGCTCCGCTTGATGTTATGCGAGATTTTACTTAAGACAGCACCGCACAATTCACGGCTGCCGCCTTGATGGAACATCAGAATCATGCGGTACTGCCTTAAATTATAACCGAGCACATGAGCCTCAGGCTCATGTGCTTTTTTCTTATAAAACTATATCCTCAAGCGAGCGCTTGGGAACAATATGAACTCCGTCCTCGCGGTAGTATTTTGTACTGCCGTTAACGACGGGCACGATTTTGCGAGCTTCGTCGGGCTTTCCGATACCGATTACGAGAAGCGGCTCAACATTTTCGGAAAGCTTTAGCGTCGCCTTAGCTTTCTCACGCGAAAAGCTGCCTATCATACATCCTGCAAGCCCCATTTCGCATGCGGCAAGCTGAATTGCAAGTGCGCAGATTCCGACATCCTTGTTAAACTTGTCAGCCGAGCCGAATTTTTCGGTATCCTGACAAATTACAATAAATGCTGCAGGATGGTGACCGTCAGGCGGCAGCTTTAAATCGGGAAGCGCACCGCCCCATTTGGTGTGGGCGAGTAATGCTTCAACCTCATCCCTCTCGTAAACGAGTCGGTAGCAAAGCGGCTGCATATTCATCGACGAGGGCGTAATTCTCGCGCAGTCGACCATTTCAAGAAGCTCGGCGCGTGTTACGGTACGCGACTGGTCGAAGGTCCTGCATGTTCGGTTTTCAAGAAGTAACTGTTTCAGCATGGCATTTTATCCCCCACGTTATAGTTTTTGTCCCAATTCGACTATGTGTTCCCGGATCAATATCACCTTTTATGAGGCTCCCTCCGGGAGGGAGCTGTCGCCTTTGGCGACTGAGGGAGAGCGCGTATACAGAAAATTTAGCTAAACCGTATGTTGCGCAGGCTCCTTCCGTCACGCTCTGCAGCGAACCCCCAAAGCTCATTTCATTCGCTTCGGTGAACCCCTGCCGCGTGCCACCTCCCTCTCGGAGGGAGGCTTTGATATGCCAAACATCAAGGGGAACACATAAAGTAATCGGGAGTATTTTTTAAGATTTTATATTACGAAATTTCCGTCCTTGAACACCTGAATTTCGCTTCCGTCAGCCTTAATTCCGACGATTTCAAGGTCAGCCGTACCAATCATGAAATCGACATGATTTGCACTGCGGTTTCCGCCGCGCTCATAAAGCTCATCCTCGGTGAGCTTGTCGCCGCCCTCCATAGTATCGGGATAGCACTCGCCGAGCGCCAAGTGGCAGGAAGCGTTTTCATCGAACAGCGTTTCAAAGAAGAAAATACCGAGCTTTCTGATTGGCGATTCGTACGGAATGAGCGCAACCTCTCCAAGACTGCGCGAGCCCTCATCGGTATCAAGAAGGCGTGTGAGCGCGTGCTCGCCAACCTTTGCGCCGTGTTCAACAACTCTGCCCGATTCGAATTTAAGCCAGAAGCCGTCAATCTTCTCGCCCTGATAAGAGAGCGGCATCGAGGAGTAAACCATTCCGTCAGCTACGCGGCAGTCGGGCATCGTAAATACCTCCTCAGTCGGGAGATTCGCGAAATAGTCAATTCCCTCAGCGCTTGTGTCAGAGCCGCCTCTCCAGATGTGTCCGTTTGCAAGTCCAACGGTGAAGTCGGTTCCGAGCGAATTTTTGTAGCGAAGCGCGGTAAAACGCTCGTCGTTTAAAGCCTTTGCGCGATGCTTGAGTGTTGCATCGTGCTCCTTCCAAGCCTCGACCGTATCGCAATCTCCGATGCGGACCGTTTTGAAGATCGCATCCCAAAGTGCTTCGATAGCATCAGCCTCGCTCATATCAGGGAACACCTTCATCGCCCATTCGCGTCCGGGATAAGCCGCGATCGTCCAGCGAAGCTTTCCTGAATCCATGATCTTGTAAAACTCCTTGAACGCCTTACGGCCTGCAAGCGTTGATGCGCGAAGCTTTTCGCTCGGAACACCTGCGAACGCCTCGGGGTCGTTTCCGACGATGGTGATGCTGCAGCAGCCCTCGCGAGCATAATAGTTGCGCGACTCCGCACGCCATTCGGGAACGGTTTCGAACTGCGAAAGTGCAGCGCGCTCGAGGCGGATTCTTGCCGCCTTATCGTCGTTCCAACTAATTATAACGTCCTTTGCGCCTGCCTCAAAGGCTTCTTCCTCAATAAGTCTTGCAAGCTCTGCCGCCTCGATCGGGCAGTTAAGAAGAACATATTTTCCCTCATCGGGATTGATGCCCATTCTGACGATGAGCTTTGCGTAATTTTTAAGCGATTCTATATTTGGCATAATTTCCTCCAAGTAAGTGATTTATTAGCCGCGTTAATACTGCCTTAAATTTTATCGTCGCAGTTTGCAATCGACCCGACGATTCTGCTGTCCTCGTCAAAGTCGAGGATGTTCGACAAAATATAGTTGCTGACATACATTCCCTTAGGTGTGAGAGCGTATCTGTCACCGTCGTAGGTCATAAAGCCGTTGTCGATGTAGATCTTAAGCTTTCTGCCGTACAACGCATCGAAATTCATTCCGAAGCGGTTTCTGAACATTGACGAGGACACTCCATCGGACAAGCGAAGCCTCAGCATGATGTATTCGCCGATCCGCTCCTCCTTTGAAACATAATACAGCTCGTCAACGGGCTGAGCCGTTTTCAGTCTGTCTATATCAAGAAGCGCGCCCTCTCGCGTGAGCATATCGCCGCCCGTCAGATTAGCTTCCATAGCGTCGATAAACAGTCCGAGCTCGCGTTTCATCGAAAAGCGGGTGTTGGCAAAATAGCTGTGAGCCGCACATCCGAGCCCGAGATATTCGTCGCAGTCCCAATACTTTAAATTGTGCCTGCACTCAAATCCGCCCTTAGCGAAATTCGAAATCTCGTAGTGATGATAATTTTTCAATTCAAGGTGTGTTACGCAGTCAAAATACATATCCGCTTCCGTATCCTCATCGGGGAGCACGAGCGAATCGCGCATGCGGCCAAAGGGTGTTCCATCCTCGATCTTAAGCCCGTAAACGGAGATGTGCTCAGGGTCGAGCGCGGTAACATAATCGAGCGTTCGTGAAAAGCTCTCCGCAGTCTGGAGGGGAATGCCGTACATTACGTCAACGTTGATATTTTCAAAGCCTGCCCTGCGCGCCGCGTTATAGCTCGTTTCAAAGTCGGAGATATTGTGTATACGCGAAAGCGCAGACAGCTCATCGGAATTTGCGCTTTGAAGACCGAGGCTCAAGCGATTAACGCCGAGCTTTCTGTATTTTGAAAGGCTATGCAGACTGACGGTAGCAGGATTTGCTTCCATCGTAAATTCAGCGCGCTTTGACACGTCAAAGCGTCGGTAGATTCCCTCTATAAGCTCATACATCGTCTTGACGGGAAGCATTGTCGGAGTTCCGCCGCCGAGGAATACCGTATCGATCTGATACTCACTGCACGCAGACGAGTAGTCCTCCATTTGAAGAAGCAGCGCATTGACATATCGCTGCATCAGCTCCTCATCCGCGCCTGACATTGAATAGAAGTCGCAGTATGCACATTTAGTGTAGCAGAACGGAATGTGAACATACAGTCCGAGCCGCTTTTTATTATTCTTCGTCGCCATAGCTTTGCCCTACGATTCGTCGTCAAGCTTGAGAACAGCCATAAATGCCTCGGGGGAAACCTCAACGCTTCCGAGCTGACGCATCTTCTTTTTGCCCTCTTTTTGCTTTTCAAGAAGCTTCTTCTTACGCGTAATATCGCCGCCGTAGCACTTTGCAAGAACGTCCTTGCGCATCGCTCTTACGGTTTCGCGCGCTATTACCTTGCCTCCGATAGCCGCCTGAATCGGCACCTCGAAGAGCTGACGCGGAATGTTATCCTTGAGCTTTTCGCAGATCTTTCTCGCTCTGCCGTACGCCTTTTCCTCGTGAACGATGAACGAGAGCGCGTCAACGATATCGCCGTTAAGCAGAATATCGAGCTTGACAAGCTTTGAGGGAACATAATCCGCAAGCTCGTAGTCGAGCGACGCATAGCCCTTAGAGCGGGATTTAAGTGCATCGAAAAAGTCGTAAATGATCTCATTGAGCGGAAGCAGATAGTGAAGCTCCGCGCGGTCTGTATCGATATAGGTCATATCCTTGAATTCGCCGCGTCTGTCCTGGCAGAGGTCCATAAGCCCTCCGACATAATCGGGCGGTGTGATAATGCTCGCCTTGACCATCGGCTCGTATGCCACGTCGATCTCATCGGGACTTGGGTAGTTTGATGGGTTGTCGATCATTACCGTTTCGCCGTTTTTGAGCTTTATTCTGTAGATAACGCTCGGTGCGGTCGTAATTAAATCAAGGTTGAACTCTCTCTCAAGGCGTTCCTCGATGATCTCCATATGCAGAAGTCCGAGGAAGCCGCATCGGAAACCAAATCCCAGCGCCGCCGAGGTTTCAGCCTCAAATGTGAGCGCGGCATCGTTAAGCTGTAATTTTTCGAGCGCATCCTTGAGGTCGCCGTAACGCGCGCCGTCCGCAGGGTAAATACCTGCGTAAACCATCGGCTGTACCTCCTTGAAGCCGGGAAGCGGCTCATCTGCGGGATCGGAAGCTGTGGTTACCGTATCGCCGACGCGTGTATCGCCGACGGATTTGATGCTCGCGGTAAAATATCCGACATCGCCTGCCGACAGCTCCTTGCCCGATTTGAGTCCGAACGGCTCCATATAACCGACATCGACCACATCGAACTCAGCGCCCGAGCTCATTAAGCGGATTCTGTCGCCTGCGTGTAATTTTCCCTCGACTATTCTTATATTAACGACGACTCCGAGATAGCTGTCGTAGTATGAGTCGAAGATCAGCGCGCGAAGCGGTGCATCCTCATCACCCGACGGGGATGGGATATCGGAGATGATCTTATCAAGCACCTTGTCAATGTTTATTCCTGCCTTGGCGGAAACTGCGGGACATCCCTCTGCAGGAATTCCGATAATATCCTCGATTTCGCCGACGACCTTTTCGACATCGGCAGAAGGCAGGTCGATCTTATTGATTACAGGCACGATTTCAAGGTCGTTGTCGATTGCGAGGTAGGCGTTTGCAAGCGTCTGCGCCTCAACTCCCTGCGTAGCGTCAACGATCAAAAGTGCGCCCTCGCACGCGTTTAATGAGCGCGAAACCTCGTAGTTAAAGTCAACATGGCCGGGGGTGTCAATAAGATTGAGCGTATACAGCTCGCCGTCGGGAGCAGTATAATCGAGCTTTACCGCGCGAGCCTTTATCGTAATACCGCGCTCACGCTCGAGGTCCATGTTATCAAGAAGACGATTCTCCATATCGCGCGAGGCAACCGAACGGGTATATTCGAGTATTCGGTCGGCAAGCGTTGACTTGCCGTGGTCGATGTGCGCGATTATCGAGAAATTTCTGATTTTTGATTGCTTTTCTGATGGCATTTATCTGATTCCTTTCCGTATGTAACGGTTATTTGAAATAATTTACGGGATTAACCGAATTTCCGTCCTTGTAGATGTTTAAATTAAGATGCGCACCCGTCGTATATCCCGACGTGCCGACATTTGCTATCACCTGACCGCGCTCGACTACATCTCCGACCGACACGCGAAAGCGCGAGATATGCGAATAGAAGCTTGCAAGCCCACCGCCGTGGCTGATGGTTATATAGTTTCCGTCTGCGTAGTTGTAGGAGCATTCGACGACCGTTCCGCCGTTGACAGCATAAATTTCGGTGCCATAGGGCGCTGGAATATCAATTCCGCTATGAAACTGCTGTTTGCCCGTTACGGGATGTATACGCCATCCCCAACCGCTTGAAATGCCGGTATATTGTGTCGGGAGAGGCCATAAAAGCTCTCCGCCTATGTAGCCCTTGTTTGAGGAAGCCTGAAGCTGGCTCAGCTTTTCCTTTCTCTGGGCTTCATATGTCGCCTCAATCGACTGAATGCGCTCAAGATTCGCGCTTGCGTTTTTAATGTCGCTCTCAGCCTCGGTCACAAGCCTTGCCGCATCCTCAAGATCAGAAAGGAGCTCGCCTCTGCGATCCTCAAGCGATTTTTTCTGATCAGCAAGCTCAGCCTTGCTCTCTTCAAGCTCAACACGAAGGCTCTCAAGCTCTCGGATTCCGTTGTTATACGATTCAAGCAGCATCGCGTCGTAATCGAGCATCGCCATGAATCTGTCGATATGCGTAAAGAACTCGGTCAGTCCGTCCGACTCAAGAAGTATCGTCAGAAAGTCGCCGCTTCCGTCCTCGCGCTTTGAGCGTATGCGCTCGCGAACGATGGCATACTGCGAGTCAAGCATATCCTCTTCGCTCGCAATAGCCTTATTATTAAGCGAGATCTTGATCTCAAAGTTGTTAATAAGCGTTTCAAGTGCTTCAACTTCAACCTCAAGCGCATGAATTTTTTTGTCTATCGCCTGCTTTTGCTTTATAGCGTCTGCATAGTCCTCGCGCGCAGAATTGACTTCATTCTCTGCATTTTCGCGCTGAATCGTCGCGGCATGCAGCTTATCCTCAAGCGCGCTAAGCGTGGGATCGGACGGGGTTACGGTTTCGGCTGAGATTTGCAGGTTGTCGGAGCTCATCAGCGTCACCGTTGTCGAAAATACAAGCAAGGCGATGAATATTAAGCGTAGTTTTTTCAATTTATCACCATTATTCTTGACATAATTATACTATTTTATTATAACATGCAATTGATGCTATGTCAAGACGGAAATTTGAGCACGAAACGGCAGGAGCGAGCCCCCGCCCTACGGTGTGCCACCCCTCCCAGAGGGCGAGGCATTGATGAAGCGTTATTCGTGCACACGCCCTGAGAACACTTCTTCGAATCGGGACATATAATAAAAAAGCCCTGCACTTCATGCAAAAGGGCTCACACATCATAAAGGCTCAATGCTTGACAAACGCCTTTCTGAGTGGTATAATTTTCTTTGTGTCAATCAGATCTTCTCGGCTTTATTTATATAGCCGAGCCAAAGATTGAGTGGAAAGGAAGCCTTCGCCAAGGCGAGGGCGCTTATCATAATGACTGCCTCAAAACAAAAAACCGATTTCTCAAAAGGCTCAATAAAACGCCTTATCATATCTCAGGCTATACCGCTTACTCTCGCTCAGACGGTACAGCTTTTATATAACATCGTTGACCGAATTTACATCGGGCATCTTGATAATATCGGCGATACCGCGCTGACGGGGCTTGGAATCACCTTTCCCGTAATCGTGCTTATCGCGGCATTTACAAGCCTTTTTTCATCGGGCGGCGCGACCTTATTTTCAATAGCGCGCGGCAAGGGCGATACCACGGAAGCCGAGAGTGTGCTCGGCAATGTATTCAGCCTCCTGATGGCTTCAAGCGTAATACTTTTCACATTCTGCTATATATTCCGCCGACCGATCCTCTTTCTGTTCGGAGCAGGCGAGGCGTCGTTCGTTTATGCTGACCAATATCTGAAGATCTATCTTTTCGGCACAGCCTTTTCGATGCTGACCGCGGGTATCAACAGCTACATAAACGCGCAGGGCTTTCCGCGAATCGGAATGATGACGACGCTTATCGGCGCGATACTCAACATTCTGCTTGACCCTATTTTTATCTTCACATTTGATATGGGAGTTCGCGGAGCGGCACTCGCAACCGTAATCAGCCAGACTGTTTCGGCAATATGGGTGCTCGCATTTTTAACCGGCAAAAGCGCGGTCGTCAAGCTTAAGCTATCCCGAATGAAAATAAGCCGCGAAAGGCTGTTATCAATCCTTAGCCTCGGCGTGCCTGGATTTGTCATGCAGGGCACGAACTGCCTTGTGCAGATAGTCTGCAACAATCAGCTTCAAAGCTACGGCGGCGATCTCTATGTCGGAATAATGACCGTCATCGGCTCTGTTCGCGATATGGCGAGCCTGCCGACGGGCGGCATAAGCCAAGGCGCTCAGCCGATAATCGGCTTCAACTACGGCGCTAAGGAATACGAGAGGGTAAAGGAAAGCATCCGCTTTGCAACCATTCTCGGCTTCGCCTACACGGTCATCGCGTGGGCGGTCGTCATGCTTCTTCCAAGACAGCTGATCGGCATCTTCTCGGATTCGGCAGAAACGATTGAAACGGGTGCGCGGATGCTTAATATTTACTTCTTCGGATTCTTCTTTATGGCATTTCAGTTCTCGGGACAGATCACCTTTCAAGCCCTCGGAAAGGCAAAGCAGGCGATATTCTTCTCGCTTCTTCGCAAGGCGGTAATCGTCGTTGGGCTGACGCTTCTACTTCCCTCGATCGGCTTCGGCGCGACGGGCGTATTCTTAGCCGAACCGATTTCAAACGCCATCGGCGGTCTTGCAACATTTATAACGATGTGGCTGACGGTTTACCGAAAGCTCTGATCACTCGACATAAAGCGAAACGCGCTTCCACTCATCTACATCAACAAGCCCCTGAGTGGTCATTTTGAGTGACGGAATAACGGGCAGGCTGACAAACGCCATATTCATAAACGGCTCGATGCCCTCATTCGCGCCGAGCTCCCTCGCCGCTTCACGCACAGCCTCGTTGGCTCTCGCGATCTCCTCGCCCGAACGGTCTGTCATAAGTCCTGCGATCGGAAGTGCCATTTCGGCAACGACCTCGCCGTCGACCACGACAACATTTCCGCCAACTCTGCAAATTCTGTTTGCGGCAACCGCCATGTCGGCTTCGTTCGTTCCAACAACGATGAGATTGTGCGAATCGTGAGATACCGACGATGCGATCGCTCCCCTTTTGAGCCCGAGCCCCTTAATAAATCCAACGCCCTTGTGGTCGGTGTTTTTATGACGCTCGATAACGGCAAGCTTCAGAATATCCCTTTCTGTATCAACGCCGTTTGCCGCGTCCCAGCTTATTTCTACAACAAGCCCCTCGGTCACGAGCTGACCGCGAAGAACGCCTATCACGCGGCATCGGCTCACCCTCTCTTCAATATGAAAATCCTCGGGTGTGAGCTCTCTTACATGGAACGAGCCGAGCACCTTTTCACACAGCTCTTTATCGACGGTCGGAGTTTTGACTTCGACCGTTTTTTCATTCTTGACAACCAATTTGCCCGATGCAAAAACATCGCAGACCTTTACCTCATCAAGGTCGCCAAGCACGGCAATATCCGCTCTGTAGCCCGGTGCAACAGCTCCCACATAGCGAAGCCCGAAGCACTGTGCGGCTTGAAGCGTCGCCATCCTGATCGCCGTGATGAGAGGCTTGCCAAGCTTTACAGCCTTGCGAATAATGTTGTCGATGTGACCCTCGCTCATAATATCGGCAGGATGTCTGTCGTCGGTCGCAAGCACGCATCTGAAGCAATACGGCTCCGAAAAAAGCTCGGACAGGTCACCGAGATTTCGTGCGGCTGTTCCCTCTCGTATCATTATCCATTGCCCCTTGCCGAGCTTTTCCTTAGCCTCGGCAAAATTCGAGCATTCGTGGTCGTTCATTATTCCCGCGCTGACATATTTATCAAGCTCGCGCCCCGATAAAAGCGGTGCATGACCGTCCACCGTTTTATCAGCATAAAGTGCGTCGGAGATCTTTCGCATAACGTCGGGCGCATCACCGAGCACACCCGGGTAATTCATCATTTCTGCAAGTCCAAGCACATCGGGGTCGCCGTAAAACGGACGAAGCTCCTCTGCCGTAAGCACGGCTCCCGACTCGTCAAACTCCGTCGCAGGAACGCATGAGGGCAGATTAAAATAAACCTTCATCGGAAGCCCTCTGCTCGCTTCGAGCATATAGCGTATTCCGTCAGCTCCGAGGACATTGGCGATCTCGTGCGGATCGGCAACTATCGCCGTAGTTCCGTGCGGCAGACAAAGCTTTGCAAGCTCACACGGAGTGAGCATAGTGCTCTCGATATGAATATGGCTGTCGATAAAGCCGGGGCAAATATACTTGCCCGAAGCATCGAAGATCTCGTCTGCATCTGCATCCTCGTATGAGCCGACGCCGATTATACGCGCATCCTCGATCAGCACGTTTTTTTCTTCAAGCTCTCCTGTGAAAACATTCACGACAGTTCCGTTCTTTATTAAGGTTTTCATAGTCCTCTCCTTTATTTAAAGGCTTAGTCGATCACGACTTCCTCTGTCAAATCATCATCCAAGGTCCTGCTCATTCGGTAAATTTTGCCGAGCCTTGCAGGATAGGTTTCCATAATCGTACCGTCATGGTGAATCGTTATTTCATCGCCGACGTTTAATGGCTTTTCTTCATTAAAAAAGTTTGGCACCGAAAAAAGATCCGAGGATCTTCTCTCCGAATACCCCTCAAGCGGCTCGACAAGCAGATTATTCTCCGTGACCTCAATCACCTTGGCTTCAAAATATCCCTTTTCCGCGTATTCGTCGAGCTGATTTTTCGATGCGGAAAGCTCGGAGCTGCAGGAGCAAGCCGCCCCAATAACCACAATTAATAAAATCGCGCACAGCCAAAAGGACTTTTTCTTCATAACATCAAGTATCTCCCTTAGCTTGCCACGCATGCGCATATCAAAAATCAGAATTACGCCCAAACCCACAGCAAGCGCTATTGCGGGATAAGGCAGATCGGCAAATGAGGCAAGAGCGATCAACACGCCGAAAGCTAAGATCAGCTCTGCTGCAATAAAAATTATTCCCTTTTTCGTTTTATCGGCACGGCGCATAGCATCAACGGCATTTATTATCGCAATCACAGCAACCCACACAGGAAACGAAAGCATTGCAAGAAGCAAAAGCACAAAGGAATACGTAACGTCGATAAAACCGCCGTCCACCTTCAAAACGAGCGGAAGCAGCAGCAAAAACGGTATATAGCAAACCGTCAGAAGTGCAATAATATAGTTCGAAATTCTTCGCATATAAGCTCCTTTCGTAATCAGCAAGGGCCGCGGCACAAGCCACAGCCCTCAGTATTCGCTTGGCGCCCGAATACGAGAACCGCACACGCATTTATAGAACCTATTTGTAAATTGTCGAATTAAGCTTGCGGTAATGACCCGGGGCTACGGAGTATTTTTCCTTAAACAGATGATAGAAATGGCTCAGGTTGTCAAAGCCTGCGTCAAGCGCGATGCTGATTATTTCATCATCAGAGTGAAGCAGCTTCTCCGCGCAGTAGCGAAGTCGGATATCGTTAAAATAGTCAGTCGGCGTGGTGTTAAGCTGTTTGCGGAACAAGCGGCTTATGTATGCAAGTGACCTGCCCGACAGCGCTTCAAAGCCCGATACACCGAGTCTGAAATTTTCGGGGCGCGTGATGCTCCGAAGCAGCTCACCAAACCAATGCGGCTTGATGTCATTCACCTCGAACGCACTTTTGAAAAACTTAAAATAAAGCTCTGCTATAATCGAGTGAAGATAAAGCTTCTCACGCGCAGGGAAATCAGGATTGGAAGCGGTTGAAAGCGCCTCAATACTGCTTTGAATGCTCAGCACGTCCTCGGACGAAATATGCATTTTCGGCGGAAGGTCAGGAGCGGTCAGAAGCTCGGTATCGAATCCGTCACCAAGGTATTGACAGAGCCGGTCAAGCACGTCCTTTGTATAGATAATATTAATATACTCGCCGTTTGCAGCAGAGGTATCTCCCTCAAAAAAGTGCCTGTCCCATGGCCTCAGAAAAATAGCGGTGTTGGAGCTGACCGTCTGGTTCTCGCCGTTTATATGATGAATAAACTCGCCGCGTGTAATGATCGTAATTTCGTAATAGTCATGATCGTGAAGCACAGCATACTGTCTTGGCAAACGGCTTACGTTATAGTTCATATCCGAGCCGCTCTTTAACACCTGTGATCTGTGAATCGTTTTTACCTGCACAAAAATCACCCCTCTTAAATATCATTATAGCACAATAAACAAGCATTGTCAAGCAAGAAAACAAAATACAATTGACGATATAATTGTATTGAACAAATTCGTCAGTTTGACGAAATTATTGTTATGCGGTAACATTCCGCAAAAATTAAAAATCCGAAAGGGTAACAGATTATGAGCAAGAAATTAAAGCTTGGCCTCGTTGGTCTTGGCAATATGGGCTCTTCCCATGTCAACACTCTCATGAAAATGGAAAATGTTGAGCTCGTAGGCGTGTGCGATATCGTTCACGAAAAGGCTGACAAATTTGCAAAGATTGCAAACACGACCGCTTACTATGATGTAAACGACATGATGGACCGTTCCGGCCTTGAGGCAATCCAGATCGCCGTTCCTCACTATGACCACACAACCATTTCCGTAGAAGCCTTCCGCCGCGGACTTCACGTTCTCTGCGAAAAGCCTCTTGCGGTACATATCAACGACGCGCTCAAATCCAACAACGCTTACGAAGAAGCAGTTAAGAAGGATCCGAGCCTTGTATTCGGTATCATGTTCCAGGAGCGCACCTACCACCACTACAGAAAGATCAAGGAAATCATGCAGAGCGGCGAGCTCGGCAGACTTACCCGTGTAACCTGGATCGATACAACCCGCTTCCGCACTCAGACATACTACAACAGCGGCGGATGGAGAGCAACATGGGCAGGCGAAGGCGGAGGAATCCTCACCAACCAGTGCCCTCACACGCTTGACATGTATCAGTGGCTCTTCGGCGTTCCGAAGACCATCAGCGCGTATGCTGCTATCGGAAAGTACCACGATATCGAGGTTGAGGACGAGGTTAACGCTACCATGATCCACGAAAACGGCATGGTCGGCAGCCTTATCGTTACAACCGCAGAGGCTCCCGGTACAAACCGTCTTGAAATCGCCGGCGAAAACGGCAAGATCGTTTATGAGGGCGGCAAGATCACCATGTGGAAGAACGAAATGTCGATGCTCAAGCTTATTGAGGTTTCGCAGAAATCCTTCGACTCCATTAAGTCAACCTCTTTCAATGTTGATTTTGCATGCAGCGATCCTGTTGAGCACGGTGTAGTTCTTGACAAATTCGTAAGACGCTGCCTTGGCGAGGATATCGCTCTTATCGCTGACGGACGCGAGGGTCTTAACTCCGTTGAGATCGCAAACGGCATCATGATGTCCGCTTTCGAGGGCCGTCCGATCGAGATCGCTACCTGCGGCGATGCTTTCGAGGCTAAGCTTAAGGAGCTCATCAAGACTTCGAAGTTTGTTAAGACTGTAAACGAAAACGTCGTTACAAACATGGAAGATTCTTTCGCGCACTAATATTTCAAATAATGGGATTGAGGAACTTTGTTGCTCAATCCCTTTTTTAAAAAGTATTCTCAACGCATATCAAGGAGATTATTATGGAAAACAACGAACTTATGCTAAACAAGCAGGAAATCCTCATTGGCAGTATGCTTTGGGTCGTCGATGGCGAGTCCGACGAGCAGATGGAGAGGGATATCCGCGGAATGCTCGACAACGGTCTGACGATCGCACGCATTTTCATTGGCACGAATTTTGATACGTGGGACAGATTTTTCGCGCTCTGCGAAAAGCTCGGCTTAAAGCTGACCATAACACTGCATTCCCTCTGTGCAACGGGTGCTCGCCGCGGCGAGGTCGCATCCGAGGAAGCATACCTCAAGCGCAGAGAGCAGATCATCGGAAATATCGAGAGGATCGTAGACAGATATAAAAGCTCCCCTGCCGTTCATTCGTGGATATTGCAGAACGAGCCGAATCTTCATATCGGATTTGACGCATGCTCGATTACCATGTTTCGAAAGTGGCTGCTTCGTGAGCGCTTCTGTTGGGACCTTGATGCGCTGAAGAAAGCTTACAGGGGCGGTGATACAAGCAGAGAGATCATAAAGCGCGAGCTGACTGACGAAGAAAAGGCGGCTATCGAAGCGGAATATTTGCCATTTTCCGAAACAATCGGTTACATCCTGCCCGACGGCACGGCAAATCTTCCGGGTGTCAATGATCGCAGCTGGTCGTATATCGCGCGTATTGACTGGGCTTACTTCAACGAATGGCTGATGTATTCGCAGCTCCTCGAAGCTAACCTTGCCGTCAAGCGCATCGATAAAATCCATCCCACCACCATCAATCCCGCAGGCTGTGCAACGCTTATGCCCGCAGGCGGCGGCGAAAATATCTACACCGAGGGTAAAACCGTTGACTTCCTCGGATGCTCCTGCCATGTTTCATGGCACTCCACAAGATTCGCAAGCGACAGAGTTCATCAGTCGGTTGCAATGTACTGCGACGAAATGCGCTGTTCAACCGCCGATCCCGACGAATATTATTGGATCACAGAGCTTCAGTCGGGTACGAACTACTTCTCGGGCGGACGTCCTATGGCTCCCAAAGCTACCGATATAACACATTGGCTTTGGGAAGCGATCGGAACGGGCTGTAAAGGTATGGTTTATTGGCTGTACAGTCCTCGTCCATCGGGATTTGAATGCCTCGAATGGGGACTTCTCAATCAGCAGGGCGGACCCTCTCGCCGAAGCAAGGCTTCAAAGGCGGTTGCCGACCTCATCGGTGCAAACCGTGAGCTGTTTGCGCAAACCAAGCCCAAGAAGTACGACGGCGTGCTTCTCCACTCATACGATTCGATAACCCTTTCCTACTCAGACAGACTTTACGAAAGACCGCGTCCCGATGACATCAATCTGACAAGAAACGGCTATATGGTTCGCGACGCGCTGTGCGGTGCATACCTCATGTGTCAGGATGCAGGTCTTGATGTCGGCTTCGTTAACGAGCACGATATGGATAAGCGTCTTGCAGATGCTAAATTCGTGATCGCGCCCAACACATACGGAGTTGGCACAGGCGTTATCAAAAAGCTCCGCGACTATGTTGAAAATGGCGGAACACTCATCGTTGACGGAATGTTCGGAATGAAAAATCCATACGGCAACGTAAGCAACGCCGATGCAAAGGGCTTTATTAAAGAAATGTTCTCCGATACGGTTACCGATTGGGGCGTTGACCTTGAGCCGTTCTCCTACTCGCTCGAGAACGGAACCGAGCTTCCTGCATGGTTCCTCAACTGCAGCTTTGAGGACGAGAGCGGATTGACCGTTCTTGCACGCGACGAGGAGGGCTACGCTTCCATTATCGAGCATAAGCTTGGAAGCGGCCGTGCGATCTACATCGGAACACAGTTCTTCCAGAATTACTTTGCAAAGAGCGGTGTTGAGAGTTATGTTGACTTCTTGTCGTCGATTCTCCCTGAGCTTAACCGTCCGTACACGCTCGAAAACGCCTCTGCATATCTTCGCATGAAGGTTCTCGAGGGCGAGCGCGATATCGTAATCGTTATGAATCGCGGCGGTGACTGCGAGGCAGTTGTTTCGGCTGAGGCTGGCGGCGAATATACTGACCTTTGCACGGGCGAGAGCGTAAGCCTCGGCAAATCAAGCGTGATCCCGATGAATAAAATGCAGGTTCGCGTTTTAGCTAAAAACCAATAAATACAAATATTTTGACAAGTCTGAGGGCATACGTCCTCAGACTTTTTCTTTCATATATAGAGCCGCCACAGCCAAACAGATATACTTTCGTCATACGATACAAAAACGCAAAGACCGATTTGTTTGCTTCTCCAAAAAAGCTTTTTCACCTGCATAAGTTTCAAAATTCATTGACTTTACAGGTAAAAAATGATATAATAACATCGGATTTGTTCAAAAATCAGCTATGCGATTTTTTTAATATCCACGATTTTTGCGAAAGGCAGACTTGGTGCTTCAAGTCACGGTATCAATATGAAAAAAATCCTTTACAAACTGTCTGTTATAGCTTTAGGCTTAGGCTTAATGCTCTCACTTGGCTCATGCGGCGGCGAGGAAAATAATGTCGATCCTCAACAGCTTGCCGATGATATTATCGCCGAGATCTGCGAAAAGCATGAAATGAATAACGGCTTCGTTTTCACATCCTCGTCAACCGAGCCGGGCGAATATCTTGACGACGATCTCATTGCGTCCTACTACGGCGACGCGGCTGAATCGCCCGATTTTTCCAAGATCGATAATTACTGCGTTTATATCGACGAGTCGGATTACACCATGCTCATCGATGTCGGCGTATTCAAAATGAACGATACTTCCTACTCCGACACGCTTATTGCGTACCTTAAAGGCCGCATTGACGATAAGATCGCAAAGGCGGCTAACTATCCCGACACAAACGTGGCTGAGCTTTCAAAGGCTGTCGTTAAAAAGACGGGAAGCTGGGTCTACTACGCTGTTTGCTACGATTCAACCGTAATCGGCGAGGAAATCGCGGAGGCGCTTAAATAACCTATGGTATTTTCTTCCCTTTTGTTTCTCTTTCTGTTTCTGCCCGTAACGATCGCACTGTATTATGCTGCAAGACATAGGACATACAGAAATCTCGTCCTGTTTGTTGTCAGCATGATATTCTACGGTTGGGGTGAGCCGCTCTACATTTTTGTTATGCTCGCTTCGATCCTCGAGGCATATCTTTGCGGCTTCATGGTTGACAAATACCGCACGACAAATATCAAGCGTGCAAAAATGTGGATGGTAATTTCACTCTGCCTGAATCTTGCCGCACTTTTATTCTTCAAATACTGCAACTTCTTTATCGAAAATCTGATGCTGATCCCATTCTTGTCCGATAAGCTTCAGACGATAGCAGGGCTGACTCTCCCGATCGGTATTTCATTCTATACCTTTCAGATCATGTCCTACACGATCGACCTCTATCGCGGTCAGACTGAGGTTCAGAAAGACTTTATTGCATTCAGTACATATGTAACCCTTTTCCCTCAGCTTATCGCAGGTCCTATCGTTCGCTATCGCGATGTTGACGACCAGATCATTGGCCGCGTTGAAACAATGGGCGATTTCAGCTATGGCATACGCAGATTCATCGTGGGTCTTGGCAAAAAGATTCTGATCGGTGATGCCGCAGCCGCTGTTTATGAATACACAAAGGCATCAGCTGAATTAAATAACACTACGCTCGGCGCGTGGATGACTGTCATTTTCTTCTCGCTTCATATTTATTTTGACTTTTCGGGATACTCGGATATGGCGATCGGTCTTGGCCGTATGTTCGGCTTTAAGTTCCTTGAAAACTTTGACTATCCCTACATGTCGCAGAGCATTACGGAATTCTGGCGTCGCTGGCATATGTCGCTCGGAACATGGTTCCGCGAATACGTATACTTCCCTCTCGGAGGAAGCCGCGCGGGAATTTTATGTCAGATACGCAATCTCTCGATAGTTTGGTTTTTGACTGGCTTTTGGCATGGCGCAAGCTGGAACTTCGTTTTATGGGGAGTTTATTTCGGTATAATTCTCATATTCGAAAAGCTGTTTATACTCGAGCTTCTTAAAAAATGCCCGATGCTGATCCGCCGTATTTACGCGCTTCTGCTTATTGGCTTCGGCTGGATCCTGTTCTCTCACACCGATATGTCCGAGGGTATCAGATGCTTTGCTTCGCTCTTTGCTATCGGCGTGGATTCGATCTCCTCACCGACTGTCGTGTATACGTTTTTACACAGCATTCCGCTTCTTATCATTGCATGTATCGGCGCGACACCTTTCCCCAAAAAGCTTCTTTTCAAGCTTTGCGGAACAGATTTCAAGGCGGCTGACACCGACGGTGCCCAAAAGACGCACGAAAAGGTGCTTGTGTGGTGCACTTCGCTCGGCTGTATTGCCATTCTCCTGCTTTGCACAGCCTATCTCGTAGACTCCACGTTCAGTCCGTTCCTTTACTTCATTTTCTAAGTCTGCGAGGAGATTACGTGAAAGTTTAGTTTTGCTGTTAATAAAGTATACGGTTTCACGTTTTAAATTGATTAAAAATGGGACTCGTCCCATTTTTGCCGCAAAGCGGCACATCAATTTAACTTCAGTATTTGTGCCGCCGCAGTGCGGCGGAATGGAGATTTTCATGCAAAAGAAAAACGATGTTTTATTGATCGTGCTGTTTACAGCATTCATCTTTACGTTCGCTGTGGCATTCTGGATCGTGCCTGACAAGACTTTTTCCGAGGAGGAGAATCGCTCGCTTTCACAGTTCCCGAGATTTTCGCTTGAAAGCCTGCTTGACGGCTCGTTTTCCGAGGGAATCAACTCATATTTTGCCGACCAATTCCCTGCGCGCGACGTTCTTGTCGGAATAAAAGGCGTGAGCGAAACCGCTCTGCTAAAGGGCGAAAACAACGGCGTTCTGCTCGGCAAAAACGGACAGCTTGCCCTAAGACGCTACAATATTTATAAGAGCCGCCTCGAAAAGGTTCCCGACATGGACTATTTCTACAGCGAAACTGTCGAGCTTTCGATCAAAGGCTTGAACGCGTATGCGGCGACGGAAGAGCGTCCGCTCGTTACCCTGCTTCCGCCGAGAACGGTTGACGTTGTTACGTCAGCACTCTCATATCCCGCGGAAATTTCGGACGAGCTTCATTCACAGCTCACTTCCTCAATCGACGAAAAGGCAGGCTTTATTGATCTGCTTCCCATGCTTCGCGAGAAATACGAAAACGGCGAGTATGTCTACTACAGAACCGACCACCACTGGACGGCTTATGGCGCGTACCTTGCTTATTCTGAGGTTATGAAGTCGTTTGGCATGGAAGCTGAAATCATCCCGATGGACAGCTTCAAGGTCGAGGAAATCGAGGGCTTCTATGGCACGACCTGGTCAAAATCAGGCTGTAAGTTCATTGGTCCCGATACGCTCGAGCTCTGGAGCCTTGGCAACGACGATGAGTTTGAAACGAACTGCATCGCAAAAAAGGTCGTCAAGGATGAAACGGGCGCTCAGGTTACCGTCAAGGAAGCATACAAAACCTTTGATGGCTGGCTGAACCGCGAGCATCTCTCGACCAAGGACAAATATTCAGCATTCCTCGACGGAACTCATAATGAGCTTACCGTTTATAAAAAGGATGGCGGCGAGCGTGAGCGACTTCTGATTGCAAAGGACTCGTTTGCCAACTCGATGGTTCCCTATCTCGCACAGCACTTCGACCTCGTGATCGTAAATCTCTCGGGCAAAATGACCGAGCTTTCCGAATATGCCGAGGAATACGATGTCGACCGCGTGCTTATCGTGTACAACCTCGAAAACCTGATCACAGGTAACAATCTGGCATCCGTTAAATAAAAATTGTTAATTAAATGAATGGAGATTAGTAATGAAAAACAGCAAGCTTATTGCGCTTATGCTTGCCGCGAGCCTCATGCTCACGACGCTTACGGCATGCGGCAATACAGCCACCCAAAATGGCGGCGATACGAGCTCTACATCCGATTCCACGGAAATTGGCGACAATACGACCGAGGATGATAAGCAAACCACAGCCGATTCGTCTAAGGATACTACAACTGAGAAGCCCGACCCCGAGCCTGCTCCCCCGCCCGTTCGTCCCTCAGAGGCTCCCGAGCTTTTTACAGCCGCTCCGAAAACGGCTGAGGTTTACGATGCAAATGCCGAGCATAACGAATTCAGGATTCTCGGCGTTGGCGTTTCGGATGGCGATCATGCGGCAGTTTTCGGTGAATGCGCTACGGGCGCGCTGATCACCTGCACGACTGATGACGGAGAGTTTACAGTTCAATCAGAAAAAGGCTCATTCGCGCTTCGCGTCAAGACGAAAAACGGACAGCTTGACGGTGAGTTCACTCAGACCTATAACGGTCAGCTGATCGGCGAGGCTATAACCTATTCCGGAAAGGCGGCAACCTCCGAGAACACCAACGTGGAAGAATGGGCTGTACTGATGGGCAAAAACAATCAGGGCTTCTTCCAGAAGATGCTCCCCGATTTCATGCACACCAATCTTCTTGACGACGCAACCGTGGAGAAGGTTAAAAATAAATATGCGTCAAGAGTAAACCAGTTAAAGAGCGTCGGTGACGGCTGTGAGATGATAACGGTTTTAGTCCCTGCTTCAATGACAGTTTACCCTGAGCTTGTTCCCGAAGAGTACAAGCAAGGCGAGGGCATGAGCAAGCTTGATCAGGTAGCAGAGCTACTGCGCGATGCAGGCGTAACGGTTATCGATGTTCGCGAAGCATTCGCCGAGCATAAGAACGACGAGCTTCCTCTTTACTACAAATACGACAGCCACTGGGCTGACTACGGCGGATATATCGCCTATGTAGAGCTGTTTGATTACATCTCCGAGAAATTCCCCTATGCCGCACCAAGACAGTTTAATGAATTCACATGGGAATGGGGACGTTATACCGGCGGCGATATGCCCTCGAATTTCGGAATTGACAAGGGCGGACTCGTTTATGAGCCGACCTATATCAGAAGCTTTGCTGACCCCAAGTCGGTTCCCGGCTCAATAAGACTGATAAAGCGTTATTCAAATTCGGATTCGGTATATTACGGCTCATTCAACAGCACGATCAAATCCTCGTTCACCTATAATACGCACAGAGAGGAGCTCCCGAATCTCTACCTCTATCGAAGCTCCTACGGCGCATGCTTCTACGATATCGTAGCAGAGCGCGGCAACAGCTCTGTTTTCCAGCCGATGTTTACATACACCTTTAACATCAATCAAATAAAAAAAGCCGCTCCCGATTACATCATTTATGTTGTATCCGAATGGGATATCGACAATATTTTAAACAACTGAAAACTTTATAATGGAGGCATATTATGTCAATTATTTTTGATAGCGAAAAACGCATTTTCAAGCTCGATTCAAAGGGCTCGAGCTACATCTTCAGAGTATCCCCGACAGGATACCTGCTCCACCTTTACTATGGCGGGTATGTTCCGGATGTTGACCTTGGCTACATGAGCACATATCTTCAGAACGCGTCCTTCTCCGCATCGGTTCCCGAACCTGAGGAGCACCGTTTGACGCTCGACACCGCTTTTCAGGAATATTCCTGCAACGGAATCAGCGATTTCCGCATCTCCGCTCTCCAGATTCGCGGCGAGAACGGCAATGCCGCAACCGATATCCGCTATAAATCCCACAAAATCTACGCAGGCAAGCCTGCCCTCGCAGGACTTCCCGCAACCTATACCAATACAGATGACGAAGCTGACACGCTTGAAATTATTGCAGAGGACAGCCTGACAGGCGTTGAGGTAACACTCATTTATACCGTCTTCAAGAACTACAACGTCATCACAAGAAGCGTTAAGGCGAAAAACAACGGCAAGGCTGACGTTAATATCGAGCGCATCCACTCGGTTTGCGTTGACTTCCAGACAATGGACTTCGAGCTTATGACTCTGCAGGGTCGTTGGGCTAAGGAGCGCACGCTTGTAAAGCGTCATCTTGAGCACGGACTACAGGGAATTCAGTCAAAGCGCGGCTCTTCGAGCAACAGCCACAATCCTTTCATCGCACTCGGACGCGATGGCTACACCGAGGAATCGGGCGAGGTTTACGGCTTCTCGTTTGTATATTCGGGCAACTTCTCTGCTGAGGTTGAGGTTGACAGCTTTGATTCAACTCGCGTGCTGATGGGTATAAATCCGTCCGATTTCAGATGGCTCTTAAAGTCCGGCGAGGAGTTCATAGCTCCCGAGGTAGTTATGGTTTACTCAAACGAGGGCGTTGGCGGAATGAGCCGCACATATCACAAGCTTTATCGCTACAACCTCTGCCGCGGCGAATGGAAGACCAAGAAAAGACCGATTCTCGTTAACAACTGGGAGGGCACATATTTCGATTTCAACGAGGAAAAGCTTGTTGCGATCGCAAAGGATGCCGCTGATCTCGGAATCGAAATGCTCGTTATGGACGACGGCTGGTTCGGCGTTCGAAACAACGATAAATCCTCACTCGGCGACTGGTTCGTTAATGAAGAAAAGCTGAAGGGCGGACTTGGCAGTCTTGTTGAGCGCGTCAACGCTCTCGGCTTGAAATTCGGTATCTGGTTTGAGCCTGAAATGATCTCGCCTGACAGTGACCTTTACCGCGCACATCCCGATTGGTGCCTCCATGTTGAGGGACGCGGCCGCTCCATCGGACGCAATCAGTATGTGATCGATATGAGCCGCGCCGATGTTCGCGACTGCATCTTCGAGCAGATGTCAAAGATCCTGTCAAGCGCAAACATCGAATATGTAAAATGGGACTTCAACCGCAATCTTACCGAGGTCGGAAGCGCATTGCTTCCTCCCGAGCGCCAGGGCGAAACCGCTCACCGCTTCATGCTCGGAACATACGAATTGCTTGAGCGACTTCTCACGGCATTCCCGAAGCTGCTTCTTGAGGGCTGCTCGGGCGGCGGAGCTCGTTTTGATCCCGGTATGCTCTACTACAGCCCGCAGATCTGGACTTCCGACGATACCGACGCAATGGAGCGTCTTGAGATTCAGTACGGAACATCTATCGTATATCCCCCGTCTTCAATGTCTGCGCACGTTTCCGCTTCCCCGAACCATCAGACACATCGCGATACCTCATTTAAGACTCGCGGTGATGTTGCAATGGCAGGCGCATTCGGCTATGAGCTCGATCTGACACAGCTCACCGACAGCGAGCGCGAGCTTGTACGCAAGCAGGTTGCTGATTATCACAAGTATTACGACCTAATTCAGAACGGCGATTATTACCGCCTTATCAATCCTACCGAGGACAAGGCAAAGGTTACAAGCTCTGCGGCTTGGGAATCGGTTTCCGCCGACAAGCGCGAGGTGCTGTTCACCTATGTTGTCATGCAGGTTCATGTCGAGGTTTCACGCTATGTACGACTTCGCGGACTTGATCCCGAGCTCATCTACACCGATGTTGATACCGGCAAGAAGTATTCGGGCGCGCTTTTAATGAACTGCGGCCTTAATATGACGGGCGGCTACCGCGACGGTCACAGCGTTGTCAAGCATTTTGTTGCTGAATAAGAATTAAGCAATACCACTTAATTCACGGCTGTGCCCTGCGGCGCATCTGCAGCAACGCGCCCTACATAAGAAAGAGGACAGAGATGAAAAATCTCTGTCCTTTTTATATATCAGTTCTTCTCGATTTTTTCAAGCTCCTCCATAAAGCTCTCCGCCTCAGCCTTAGTACGGCAGAAAACCTTATGATACGCGCTCTTTGTGTGAAGAGTGCTCTGTAGCTTCAACACACGGCTTGCGCTTCCGTCAGCAAGTACAGCCTTGCCAAGCGAATTTATCTTCTGATAGAGCCACGTCCAATCCTGCTTTTCGGCATCTCCCGCGCCCGCAACCCATTGAACCGTGTGCAGCTTTTCGAGCCTGCAAAGGTCTTCAAGGTGATGAATCGCACCGGGTCCGTCAAGATGATACTCGGCATAATCGAGCTCATTCATCTCATGCGCTATCGAATCAAGCGCAAACTCGCGGAACATTTCACTTGAGATCATGCAGGAAAAGTCGCATTGCGGAACGCCGATGCTTCCCTTCACATACATGCCGTGGCGGTTGATGCTTCCGTATTTGTCAAATTCGAAAACTCTGCGGACCTCCTTCATGAGCTCGGTAAAGGCGGTGTTGATCTGTGCAAGCGCCTCTTTGACAAGCTCAGGCTCATCCATCATCGTTAAGATCAGATCCTGCGCATTATAAAGCCCAACAAGTCCGTCAAGACCTGCGCTGAGAGTCGGAGCGGCAATCATAACGTCATCGCCGAGCGTGCGTCTGAGAACCTCATAAAACTCAACGGTTTTCGTCCACCATTTGCCGTTCGGGTCGAATTTGATGTTGACGTTTTCGAGCGAATCCAATATATGAATCGGCCACGAGGTCGAGCCGTCGGGCGCAAGCTTCAGATCCGCGCCAACATAAGCGGCAAAATCGTCCGAGCCGAACGAGAGCGAATAGTACGGAATCGAGCCGTAAAGAAACTCATGGGTTTCATACCATCTTGCAACCTTATCGGCGACCTGTTTATAGGTTTCGCCTCCGTCGAACGCTTCAAGATAGCGCGGCGGCTTTTGTTCTTCAACGCCTGCTTTAGGTATTGTAATCGAAATCAGCGGCTGCTCGTTGGTCTTTTCCCAATAGTTTTTCCACAAAAGCTGTTTTTCTGCCGAAATCACAACGTGATCCTCCGTTATTTTCTTAATACAATTTCGCCGTTACAGTCGTAAACGGTGTTGCCCTTGATGATCTCGCCGACCGAATCGAGTGTAATGCGGCCAGAGCGCGGATTTTTGATCGAGATCACATGACCGCGGATATCCGCTTCGACATCCGAATACTCAAAGGCGAGGTCGCAGTCGATAAGCTCGCAGTTTTCGAGCTTCAGATTTGTACAGTAGCAAAACGGCTGTGTGCCGATGATCTTGCAGTTGCGCATGGTCAGTCCGTTTGAATACCAAGCGAGATATTCGCCGCGAACTACGGAATTTTCGACGACCACGTTGTTTGCATGCCAGAACGAGTCCTTTGTATCAAGCTCGGAGTCGGTAATCTTCAGATCCTCTGCATATTGGAAGGAATATTTGCCCTTTAAGTGTATTTTATCAAGCGTGAGCCTCTGTGAGCCGAAGAATATGTATTCGGATACAAATTTGGAGCCAACCGCCTCAATATCGCGGCAGCGCCATCCGAATTCCTGCGAGGCGAAATCTGAGTCGACGATCTTCACCTTATCGCACTCGCGAAGTGCTTTAACTCCCGTGCAGGTCGTATTTTTAATAATACCGTTGCTGCAATACCAAAGAGAGGCGCGGCAGGTTTCGGTCATAGTAGAATCGCAAAGCTCAAAGCCGTGAGTATGCCAGATCGGGTATCTGAGAGCAAATTTGCAGTTTTCTATTATAATATTGCGCGCTTCCTTAAACGCGGATTCGCCGTCAGCAGGGCCTTCAAAGGTTAAATTTCTTGCAGTTGCGTCGCAAAGCCCGTAAAGCGCGCGCTCCTCGTCAAACGTCTTATTTTCAATAATTGTCATCGCTAAACCTCAAAAATAAATATTCGAATTATATTATAAACTATATCTGAGAATATGTCAATCGCAAAGCTGTAAATTTTGTCAGCCGATTGAAATCTCCCCATCCTTGCCCGAAAGCTCAGCTTTGAAGAACGCTCTCATCGCACGGATCATACAGTCGAGATCAGAAACGCCTGCCGTTTCGTAGGATGAGTGCATCGCAAGCTGAGGCAAGCCGATGTCAACAGCAGACATTGAAACCTGACCGTTTGAGATATTGCCGAGCGTCGAGCCGCCGCGCATATCCGAGCGATTTGCGAAAACCTGAAGCGGAACCTCAGCCGTACGGCAGATCTCGCGGAATACCGCCGAGGAAAGGGCATCTGTGGTATAAAGCTGTGACGCGTTGTATTTGAGAACTACGCCGCCATTCAATCTCGGGCGGTGTGTCGGATCAGCAAGCGAGGGATTATTCGGGTGAACCGCATGCGCGTTATCAGCCGACATGAGCATTGAATTTGCCGCGGCGATACGAATATCCCCACCGAGTGTGTCGCAGATACGCGAGAGAATATCGCGAAGGAACGTCGAGCCTGCGCCCTGCTTTGTAAGGCTTCCGACTTCCTCATTGTCGGCGATATACATTACAGCAATCGAGCCGCCCTCCTCGCAGTCCGAAAGCGCGCTGACTGCCGAGAATGCGCATTCGAGGTCGTCAAGCCTTGGCGCGGAGATAAATTCATTCTGCGCGCCCCAAATTGAAGCGGGCTGACGGTTATACAAAAACAGCTCGTGCGAGATTATATCGTCAGTTGAAGCCTCAGCCGCTTCGGCAATCAGCTTCATGAAGCTTCCCTTTGCCGACGCCTCGCCGTAAAGTGGAACAAGGTCAGAGGCAGGGTTGTAGGTGATGCCGTTATTCGGATTCTGCATGTGAATTGCAATGTGTGGGATAAGAAGCAGATCGCGCTCAACATTCACAAGCCTTGTCGTGATTTTAGCACCGTCGCGGATCATCAGCCGTCCCGCAACCGAAAGCGGTCGGTCAAACCACGAGTCAAGAATCATTCCGCCATAACGCTCAGTATTGATGCGAGTGTAAACAGACGCGCCGTCAAGCTCGGGCGTATCCTTGATCTTAAAGGCAGGCGAATCGGAATGCGCCGCCGCGATCATAAATTTCGGTGTCTGAAGCTCACTCGGAACGCGAAACGCGATTATGCTTGAGCGATTTCGCGTGACATAGTATTTTCCGCCCTTTTCGATCTTCCACGCTTCGCTTTCGCTTAGCATAGTGAAGCCTGCCTTGTCGAGAATATTACGCATATTTTCAACAGCGTGGAAGCTTGACGGGCTTTGATTTATGAAGTTTATAAGTTTTTGTACCGTATTCATGTTAAATCTCCTGATATATCTTTTTTTCGCATCGCGAAGCGATATTCCCCTGCTCGTCGAGGTATGACGGGCATAGTAGATTGACCTCATCTACAGTCAGCTCGCGCCATCCGCCGCGCGGCAAAGACTCATCGAGCATAAGCGACCCCATGCTCAGCCGTTCAAGCGCGAACACATGACAGCCTGCCGAGCGGAGCATCATTTTTACCTGATGTCTTTTGCCCTCGGTTATCGTGATACGGGCTGTAATAACGCACCCGTCGGGATTGTTCATCATTTTTGCGCTCTTTTTTGGCGGAAGATATGGTATCACGTCGCGGACTCTGCACCTATTCTCAAGAACGAACCTTGCAGGGCGAGAGATGTGCTCCGTGCCGTAAATTTCGATGCCGTCCTCAAGCTTCTGTATCATCTCATCGTCAACATCCCCAAGCGCGCGCAAACGGTAGCATTTTTCAATATGCGAGCTCGGGTGAACAAGTCGCCTGTCGAGCTGTCCGTCGTCTGTAAAGATCATCAAGCCCTCGGTGTCAATATCGAGTCTGCCGACGGGATGAAGCTCGTATCGCCACTCCTCGGGAAAGAGGTCCATCACGGTTTTGTGGCGGGAATCGCTCCGTGCGCTGACATAGCCCCTCGGCTTGTTCAGCATATAATACCGCTTCATCACATTACAAACATCTGTCCGAGCTCTCCCAGCCCGACGCGCTTATTCAGAGCCGACAGAAAGGCATTGTCAGGCTCAATTATAATTTCAACCGTCTTATTTCCGTCTGAAGTCAGCATCACTCTTGCGTTATCGGTGAGATTCTGCGAATAGTTGAAGCGGTTATCGGACTTTACCTTTTTAGCTCCCTTAGGGAAGATTTCGACCACCGAGGAGAGCGAAATATGGCAGACCTTGACCTCGCGCGAGCCCTGCTTTTTAATTATAACAAGCTCGGAGCTTCCGTTTTCAAGATCCTCGATAAAATAGATAAACTCCGACAAAACATATCTCACAAGAAGCTGTATTCCGACCCCGACCAATATAACGGCAACGATCTGAAAGATCGCGGAATACGGTAGAATCGATGAGAGCGCCATCAAAACGATGCCCGTTATTATAAAAAGAAACGACAAACGGCTCGCTTTTTTATCCTTTATAGGCTGATATTTTAATGAATTACAGCTCATGACTCTCCTCCGTTGACCCGTCCGTGCGATAAGAGCACAGAACCGTTTTTTATTGTCATAAGACCGAACGACTGCTCGCCCGATCTCGGCATAAACGTGCTTCCGGGATTGAAAACATGCAACGCCTTTCCGTTTTCATCGGCAGGCAGATGCTTTTCAAGCGCCTCGTGCGTATGGCCAAACAGCAGAACATCAGCCCCCATTGACCTTGCATATATGACAGCACTGTCGATGCCGTATTTTACATTGTGGAACTGTCCGTGCATCATTAAAATGCGCACTCCGTCAAGCTCAATAAGCTTTTCGCGCCATTCCTTGCCGATGTATTTTGCACCGATGTCGCAGTTTCCTGCAACAACGTGATAATCGAGCGTCGGATAGACCTCCCTCGCGCGCTCGATATCGCGAAGCCCATCTCCGAGGAAAAGCACTCCGTCAAGCCCGAGCGGCAGGCTTCGTTCAATAACGTGCATGATTCCGCGTGTTGCTCCGTGTGAATCGGAAAATATCAGATAATTCAAATTTCAGGCCGCGCTTTCGGGATGAAAGCTTCCTTTCTTCTTTTGTAGCTCGGTGTTTAGCGTAAAACACACATAAATGCCTTTATAAATAACATTTGTAGCCAAAATGCAGAATATACATATAATAACAGTAGAATAAGAGAGGTGAATATAATGCAAATAGATAAGACCATGCTCGACCGACTGTTAAGCCTTGACGACGTTACCCTTTCACGCATGATCAGCGCGCTCGCCGCCGCAACAGGCATCGAAAAATCTGCCGCCGACGCCGCAGTTAACAATTTAAGGCTTGTGCGCGCAAGCCTTTCGAATGCGACGGATGCCGACATAGAAAAGGTTGTATCAATGCTCGGAGAGGACCGCAGCGCAGAGCTTTTAAAGAAGCTCGGAGGCATGAAATGAACGGCGATTTTCAGAGCACCCTCAATAATTTATTAAGCAACCCCGAGGCGCTGAGGGGGCTCATGAGCATTGCAAGCACCATGATGGGCGCATCCTCACAGACTTCCGCGGACGCATCCCCACAATCGAGCGCATCCTCACCGTTATTCGGCGGTGCTTCCCCACAAGCATCTTCAAGTGCTTCTTCTCCAATGTTCGGCGGTGCATCCCCACAATCATCTTTGGGAGCATCCTCGCCGACATTCGCACAAGCATCAAGCGGTGATCCGTCAAGCCTTGATGCTTCAACGTTTGCTGAGCTTGCAAGACGGATCGATGATAAAGATCATCATCAAACAGGCGAGCCAACACATTGTGATAGCGGAGGACAGCATAGCTCCATCTCGCTCGACAAGCTTCTGTCGCTCTCTCCGAAATCGTCGAAGAACGACCCGAGATGCACGCTTTTATACGCCCTGAAGCCGTATCTTAGCCCGACACGCCGTGACAAGGTGGATTCGCTTGTAAAGGCGATACAGCTTGTATCGCTTGCAAGCGGCTTGTTTGGCGGAAAATTATTTTAGCAGGTGATGCGATGTACACACGAAGTAATACCTCCGATTCGTACAAAAGAGATGAAAGCGGCGGAGCACAGAGCTTCCGCCGCGGCAGTTACAATATTCCCGCAAGCTATGCGGGCAACGCGTTTTCCTCTGATTTTTCGCCTACCGAGGAGGAGCTAAGAGCAAACAGCCCTGACCTTGGCGATGAGGGCGACTGCCCTCAGACAGAGCCTTGCGATTCATGCAAAGAGGAGTGCGAGCTAGCTAAGATTGATGTTTGCTCATCCTCCGAGGCCCCGCCAGACGTTAAACGTGAGGCAAGCTGTGAGGGTGAAAAGCGTCGCAGCCTGCTCGGCGAGCTCTTTGGCAAATCCGAGGGCGGCTTTGAGCTTGACGATCTCATTTTGATCGGGCTCATACTTCTGCTTTCGCGCGATGGCGAGAACAATGGCGATACGCTGATCTTACTCGCATTTTTGCTGATCATCGGCTTTTAGCCGACTGTATTGTAAAGCTCGTCCGCCTCCCATAAATGCGGCTCAACGGAAAACGACTGCATTCGGAACGAATAGATCTGCTCTCCGTCAACCACCGTGTTTGCTGAAAGCACAACGGCGTGCTCAAGCGAAACGAGATACTCCTCGCTTATGCCAAGCTCGGAATCGGTAAATTTCACGAAATAAACGCTTCCCTCAGCGGTTTTCAGAAGCTTCAGCTCGCAGTCTGTATACAAGCTGACAGCCTCATTGACGTTCTGCTCGTCACCGTCTATTTGAGCTTTGTCCTCCGTCGGGAAGGCTTCGACCGCTTCTATGACCTGCGCGATCGATGGGATTCCCGTTTCGGCTTCATATGTGAAATCTCCGAGCGGAATCTTGCGGCTCTCGCTATTTGTAACGTCGTTGATAAACAGAACGGAGCCGTCGCTGATTTTAATCGTATCTACAAGCGGTGAATTGTTGTTTTTATAAATCGTAGCGTTAAAGCAGCTTCCCTTACGCCTCAGCGTAACGCGGCGGTCAACCGCCTTTCCGTCATCGAAATAGCTTACCTTGCCGTTAATATAAATTCCCTCGGCTTGCTTTTCCGAAAGAAATGCGGCAAGCAGATTCTCGTATGTTAAATCAAGACTCACGGTCGTGACATCGGGATGCCGCTCGTCGCGAACCATATCCGTAAGCTCGCCGAGGTCCCACGGCATTTCGCCTCCCTCATCCTCCCAAAGCCCCAATAACTTGGCTATCGGCTCGGGAAGTATCAAAAGCTTGACCGAGTACATCCAGTATAGAACGAGAAAGACGAGCAAAAGCACGACAATAAGAATCACCGCCGTACCGATTGCCTGAGCGCGAGTTACGTCATCAAATCTTTTTTTCTTCATTTTGCTGTGTTTTTATCGAGCTTTTTATCGCTTGATGGCATCTCAGCCTTGTCTGTATTATCATCTTCCTTGTCCTCAAATTTGAGTCCCATCTTCTTTTTTTCATCGCCGTGGCGAATTATCATGAAGTTAACAAGGAATATAGCGATGCCCGAAACGATTATAATAACAGCGCGGTAGAAATGCTCCTCTGTGAACATAATTGCCGAGGTGCCGAGAATACCGCAGATTGCGTAGAGGATATATACCGACTGCTTTTGATTGAAGCCCATATCGATAAGTCTGTGATGAAGATGTCCGCGGTCGGATGAAAACGGGCTCTTTCCGTGAATGATTCTGCGAATGAACGCAAAGGCTGTATCGCAAAGCGGCAAGCCGAAGATTGACAGCGGAATAATGAACGCGATTACCGTATGAAGCTTAAACAGTCCCGTCACCGACATGACAGCCATGGCATAGCCGAGGAAAAGCGCGCCCGTGTCGCCCATAAAAATCTTCGCGGGATTAGTGTTAAACGGCAAGAATCCGAGGCATGAGCCAACAAGGACAGCTGTAACCATCGCAACGCCGTATTCACCCTTAAGAATAAGAACCATCAAAAGCGAGGTTGAGCAGATGGCGGAAACTCCGCACGCAAGTCCGTCAAGCCCGTCGATCAGGTTTATTGCATTGGTAAGTCCGACGATCCAGATTACGGTGATCGGTATGGAGAACACACCGAATCTGATATAAGTTCCGAAAAGGTTAATAAATTCGACAACTATTCCCTGCGAAACGGCAATCAGCGCGACGCCAATCTGGGCAACAAGCTTAAGCCACGCATTGATCGAGAACACGTCATCAAGCACGCCGACGGCGACAATAACAAGTCCTCCGACGTAAATTGTAATCAGCTCGGGCGTTGTTTCGCAAAAAACGAGCGTCGCAATAACGAAGCCTGCGAAAATCGCAAGTCCACCGATTCTCGGCACAGGCTTTTTGTGCATGCGCCGATTATCCTTAGGAACGTCTATCGCGCCTATCTTGTATGCAAGCACACTGACAGCAGGCGTGAGCGTGAAAGCAATAAGCCCTCCGAGCACAAGTGCCGCCAGAATGTAAACAAATTCACTCGAAATCATAACGACCTCTTTCAATTATAATGTATGTCAGGCTCTCCTGCCCGACAGGCTCTAAACGAGCTCGAAGCTCAAAGCTTAAGCCTCAGAGCATTGAGCGAACAGCGTCGCAAAGATAACCGATACCCGTTACGATCTGCTCGTCAGAGGGTGTTGAGTAATTGAGTCGGAAGGACTGCGAGGGAGCGTTTGTATCGCAGTTGAACGCCTGACCGGGAACAACTGCAACCTTTTTCTCCATAGCTTTCTTTATAAATTCGCCTTGGTTTATGTTGTCGGGAAGCGTGCACCAGAGGAAAAGTCCTCCCTCAGGGCGTGTATACTTAACGCAGTCGGGCATATTTTTGTCAAGCTCGGAAAGCATGAGTCCGCACTTGCGGCGGTAAAGACTGCGAATGCCTTCAATATGCGCATCTATGTCGCAGGTTTCTATAAAACGGTGGCAGAGCATCTGGAAGAAGATGTTTGTATGAACGTCCTCGACCTGCTTTGCAACGACCATCTTCTGAACGACCTCCTCGGGGCCGCAGATGAAGCCGATGCGCATTCCTGCGGACAGGATCTTGGAATATGAGCCCGAATATACGACTATTCCATCCTTGTCAAGCGACTTGATCGTCGGGATCTCCTCGCCTGCGAAGCGGAGCTCGCCGTATGGGTTGTCCTCAAGAATGATCACGTTATAACGCTTTGCAAGCTCGAGCACAGCCTTGCGTTTTTCAAGCGGCATGGTGGTTCCTGCAGGATTCTGGAATGTCGGAATGAGATAAAGGATCTTAGCGCGCGGACAAGCCTTGAGCGTTGCTTCAAGTGCTTCGAGGTTCATTCCTCCGTCAGCCTCAAGCTCAACGCCCACAGTTTCACAGCCGTTGGAACGGAACGCGTTAAGTGCGCCGATAAAGCTCGGATTTTCGCAGATTACAGTATCGCCCTCGTCGCACATTACCTTGCAAAGAAGCTCGATACCCTGCTGACCGCCCGAGGTTATAATCGTCATATTATCCTCAGTTGCAATATTGAAGCGGTCCTTAAGTCTTGCGCCAACATCAGCGCGAAGCTCGGGATAGCCCTCCGTGATGTTATACTGCAGAGCCTTTGTTGACTCGTTTGCGAAAATTTCCGCCGAGATTTTAGAAAGCTCAGCTACGGGGAAGGATTCGGGAGCGGGATTTCCTGCCGCAAAGGAGATGATCGTCGGGTCGGAGAGTGCCTTGAATATTTCGCGGATCGCCGAAGGCTTTAAATCCTGCATTTTCTTTGAGATTCTGTAGTTCATTTTTATTTAGCCTTTCATTATATGTAAATCGTGGAATTATGACAAATTTAGTCCATACATTATTATTTTACCACAGGTACACACATATTTCAAGAGTAGTATATGAATTTTACTTGAATTTTTGCAAAAAGTGTGATATAATTTAAAAAAGGAGCGAAACTGCGTTTTGCGCTCAATATTTGTTTAAAGGAGCACATCGATGGAAGATATGGATTACTACGAATACGAGGAAAGCCAAAAGCGCTTCACACCGAAAAAAATTATCGGCTTGGTTTTTAAAATCGTCGCGTATTCGATTATTATAGCAACATTTTTGCTCTTGATCGGGCGCATTCAGCTCGCAAAGGTACCAAAGACATTCACCGAATTTTATTGGACTGAGGCTGCTCGTTTAGCTTTGGAGGACGGCGAGATCGATATTCAATATCAAGAGCCGTTCGAGAGCTTTGACGAAAATGGATATTACAACATTTCAAACGTTGCTCTCTGCTACGATTCGGGCGAGGTGCAGTTTACCGTCCGCTACAACAGCCGCAGTACGATCAATGCGCTCATGAATTTTTACGGACTCACCGAGCGTCCGAGCGGCGACGTTTTCGTGTACATGCTTTCCGACCAGAACGGCAAGGTCTACACGAGCTATACAACCGCCGCAGGCTCGCGGCCTCTTTACGAATTTCGCCGCATAATTTTCGACAACGTTGACCTTTCAGGCGTCGATACCTTATATTTAGACGTATATTACGGCGCAGATGTTTCAAAAGACGGCAGAATGAACGCGAAATTTGTAATCTACGATTCAACTTACGGCACGCTGAGCGAAGAGGAGCCGAAGATCAAGGATTCTCCTCTCAATTTCACCGATGCTCCCGCATACATCAACAAGCTCAGAGAGGAATAATCATGACAGTATCAGAAAGAATCACCGCAATAAGAAAATGCATGGCGGACAAGGGTGCAGATGTGCTCATCGTTCCGTCCGATGATTATCATCAGTCAGAATATGTCGGCGAATTTTTCATGGCGCGAAAATATTTGTCGGGCTTCACAGGCTCTGCGGGAACGCTCGTTATCACGAGCAACGAGGCGCGCCTTTTCACCGACGGAAGATATTTTATTCAAGCCGAGCGTGAGCTTGAGGGCAGCGGAATACAGCTGATGCGCTCGGGAACTGAGGGCGTTCCGACTCCGTCAGATTACGCAGTTTCGGCTCTTGGCGAGGGACAGACGCTCGCACTCGACGGCAAATGCATCGCCGCTTCGATCGCTTCAAAATTAAAGAGCAAGCTTCCAGATGGAGCTAAGCTCATGACCGATACCGACTTTCCTGCGCTAATTTGGGAGGACAGACCCGCGCTTCCCTGCGCTCCGATATGGAAGCTCGACGAAAAATATCACGGCGCTTCGCATGAGAAGAAGCTCTCAGACGTGAGAGCTGCACTTGATGAGAATAACTGCACTGCGCTTGTTATGTCAAGCCTTTGCGATATTGCGTGGTTTTACAATCTGCGCGGCGGAGATGTCAAGGACACTCCCGTGTTCCTTGCATACTGCGTTGTCACAAAGGAGCGTGACCTGCTGTTCGTACAGCCCGAGGCGATAGGCGACATCACAATCGACGGAGTTGAAATTTGCGATTACAGCACATTTTTCGACTTTATCGCAACGCTTGAAAACGAAACTATCCTTGTCGATCACACGGCTGCATCCGAGGCAATCGTTGCGACGCTCGGCAAAAACAAGATCGTTGATAAAAAGAATCCCACAGCTCTCCTGAAAGCGAAAAAGAATCCGACGGAGCTTGAAAATCTCCGCCGCTCGCATGTTGCCGACGGACTTGCTGTAACCCGTCTGATGCTTGAGCTCAAGTACGGAAACCGCGAATTTGATGAGATCACCGTCGATAAATTCCTGCTTTCATTAAGGCATGAGGCAGCCGAAAAGGTCGGCGTTACGATGGTCGGCGAATCGTTCGGCGCGATCTGCGCATTCGGCGCGAATGCCGCTATGATGCACTATTCAGCCTCGCCTGAATCTGCTGCAAAAATTGACCGAGGCGCTTCTGTTCCGATGCTGCTTGTCGATTCGGGCGGACAGTATCTCGAGGGCACGACCGATATTACACGCACATTTGCGCTCGGCGAGCTCTGCGACGAGATCAAAATGCACTACACGCTCACCGCTATCGGAATGCTGCGGCTCATGAACCTCGTTTTCCTCGAGGGAGCGACCGGTACAGCTATGGATATCACCTGCCGCGAGCCGCTTTGGGAGCGCGGAATCGATTATCGCTGCGGAACGGGTCATGGCGTTGGCTACCTGCTCAGCGTTCACGAGGGACCGAACCGCTTCCATTGGAAAGCGGGCGACTCGGTTATCGAGGAAGGCATGATAACCACCGATGAGCCCGGCGTTTATGTCGAGGGTAGCCACGGCATTCGAATCGAAAACGAGCTTTGCGCTGTCAAGGCACAAAAGAACGAATACGGTCAGTTTATGCGCTTTGAAAACCTCACCTTCTGCCCGATCGACCTCGATGCGATCGACGTTAGCCTTATGGACAAAAGCGATATAAAGAAGCTTAATAGCTATCATAAAGAGGTTTACGAAACGCTCTCGCCATACCTTTGTGACGCTGAGCGCGAGAAGCTTGCATACATCACGCGCGAGGTTTGACTTTGCCGTAATTTCCGCAAATCAGCGGAGTTTGAAGCTGATTTCAGCGTAAAAGCCTCTTGACAAAATACGCGCTGTAATGTATAATTATTATGTGTAACCTTGCATTTAAATAAAAGTGTGAGAGCTTGCTTTTGCATGAAATAATTATTCAGCTCACGCTATTATATTGAGCCGCATTTGGCGGCATTGGAGATTTGAATGAAGAAAAACTCACGTATTCCCCCTCGCGAGATTATAAATCTCCGCGAAATGGTAAAAGAGTCCGCAGAGCTCTATTCTGATAAGGATCTGTATGTTTACAAGGAAAATAAACAGGAAATTCACTACTCTTATTCCCAGCTCAAAGCTGAGTGCGAGCAGATCGGAACTGCGCTTAATGAGCTCGGAATCGAGAATCAAAGCGTCGCTGTAATCAGCGAAACCTCAGCTAAGCTCACAGCAACATATATTGGCACAATAGTTTCCGGCAACGTGATCGTTCCGCTCGACCGCGAGATCTCGCCCGAGCAGCTCGTCAACTTTTTAAATCTTGCCGAGGTTAAGGCTATCGTATATTCACCTGCTTTCAACGGCGTTATTACCGCCGCAGCCGACAAGCTTCCGATGCTTTCGTATTATATCCCGATGAGCGGCGACGATTCCGTCGATGATACGCTTCCTCACAATCCGCATGTTATCGCTTGGGAGGAATTTTTGGCACTCGGCAAGCAGGCTATAGAAAACGGCAACGATACATACAATACTCGTGAGCCTGATATGGAGAAAATGTGCGCGATCCTTTTCACATCGGGCACGACCGGTACCTCGAAGGGCGTTATGCTCTCACAGAAGAATCTTTGTGCGGCGGCATATTCCTCATGCATGACAACTCCGTATGACTGCACAACAAGACTTGTTTCCGTGCTGCCTCAGCATCACACCTATGAAATGACCTGCTCGCATCTTGCTGTTATCAACATCGGTGCGTCCGAATATATCAACGACAGCTTAAAATATGTAATGCGCAACTTCGCAAATTACAAGCCCAACGCGCTCGTGCTCGTTCCGCTGTTCGTTGAAACGATATGCAAGCGCATTCGCGATGAGATCAAGAAAAAGGGCATGGAGAAAAAAGTAAACCTTGGCAAGAAGTTAGCTTCCGGCATGCTGAAGGTCGGTGTTGATCTTCGCCCGAAGCTTTTCTCGCAGATCACAAACGCGCTCGGCGGTAATGTTAAGTCCATCATCTGCGGTGGTGCACCCGTTTCAGCCGATATTCTGCGCGAATTTTACGCGTATGGCATAACCATCTACGAGGGCTACGGAATCACCGAATGTGCTCCGCTCGTTGCATGTAATCCCCCTGTCGGAAAGCCGAGATTCGGCTCAGTCGGAAAGCCCGTTTGGGGCGTTGAGGTCAAGATCGACAAGGCTGACAGCGAGGAAGCAGGCGAAATTCTCGTTAAGGGACCGAACGTTATGCTCGGCTACTATAAAAATGAGGAGGCTACCCGCGAGGTATTTACCGAGGACGGATGGTTCAAGACAGGCGATATCGGCTATCTTGACAAGGACGGCTATCTCTTTATCACGGGAAGAAAGAAGAACGTTATCATTCTTTCCAACGGAAAGAACGTTTTCCCCGAGGAGCTTGAGGAGCATCTGTCGCATTCCGAGCTTGTCAAGGAATGTATCGTTATCGGCAGACCCGATTCAAACGGCGAGATCGCGATCACCGCACTCATCTACCCCGACGCTGATAAGCTTGAGGGAAAGAGCGAGGAGGAGATCGAAACCATTATTAAAGATATGGTTAACGATGTCAACCGCACACTGCCGTCGTTCAAGCATATGAGTCAGGTCGAGGTCATGAAAGAGGAATTTATCAAATCCTCAACCAAGAAAATCAAGAGATTTTTATATAAATAATCTAATTACGGAGGTACGATCCAATGTACGAACAATTTAAAACCATTCTTGTCGATGGACTTTCGATTGACCCCGAGCTCATTACCATGGATGCTGAGCTTGCGGCTGACCTCGGAATCAACTCCCTTGAGCTTGCTGATCTTATTCTGCTTTGTGAGGATAAGCTCGGTGTTGAGATCGACGACAACCAGCTCTCGAAGTTTATCTCGGTCGGGGACGTTGTCAACTATCTCCAAAGCCTCGAGTGATAAGAATTGTGTGGGAGTCATACGGCTCCCACTATTATAATTAATTAAAGGAAAATCAAATGAGCAATCCGCCTCAATCATTACTACTTATCTTCGCGACGCTGGCTGTCGTTATTTTGGTTGCTGCTGTGGCGTTCGTTATCATTCTGAAGCTTCAGAGTGCCTCACGCAGGCGCAAGATCGAGAGCTTCGGACGCGAGAGCGAGCAACGCATCGACTCGCTTTTAAAGAACAGCTTCGGCGAATCCGCTGTCATGTCAGGCGTTTATCTGCCATATCTCCGCTCACAGAACGGCAAGCATGCTGAGATCGACCATTTGGTAATCACACGCTCGGGTGTCTTTGTAATCGAGGTCAAAAGCCATAACGGCTATATCCGCTGCCCCAACGAAAAAACGTGGTGGCAGACCTACAACGAGAAAAAAATATCATTCTACAACCCGATCTGGCAGAACAATACCCATACTAAAATCGTGAGCGAAATTCTCAAAAAAGAAGGACAGTACAATGTTCCAATAATCAGCATTGTCGTCTTCACATCCCGTCGAGTGACATTTTCACAAAAATACGACAACCTCATCGGAGCAGACGAGCTTGTCGCATATATTAAAAAGAATACGAGAAAAAAAGCTCTGTCAACAACTCAGGTTTCTCGCGTGCGCGCCATTATCTCAAAAAGCGCCGCAAAGGACAGAGGTACTGCAAGAAAGCATCGCAGCGCTGTAAGAAAATACAAATAAGCAAAACGCTTGGCTCGACAAACGAATTTATACACCAAAATGGCTGACGCATTTCGCGTCAGCCATTAATTTTTTGCTTTTCATTTGAATCCCGCGTGAGATTTTTAACCCAATTGTAACGGCGAATCTTGAAAAACGCGACGATGCTTTTGAAGATCTGGTCGCATTTCAAGCAGAAGAAAACGACCCAAGGCTCGCACCCGAGCATCGCGGTAATTGCCGCAGATGGGATAACTACCAAAAACACGAAGCAGGTGTCGTTCTTGAACACGAAGTTTACATCGCCGCCCGATTTTACAAGCCCGAACAAGCATGGAGCCTGATAGCAGGTTCCGATTATCGTCACGGATAAAACGCCGATAAACTGCATGGAATACGCCGCCGCTTCCTCGGTTATCGAGTAGAGCGATATGAACGGTACTCGAAGCACCTGAAGTAGTATCGAGCTGAATATACCGAGCGATAAGAAAATAAGCTGTACCGTTTTGGAATAGGCTCGGATATCGGCGACATCCCCTGCCCCGACCTTTTTGCCCGTCATAATACCAACGGCGGATGCAAGTCCGTTCGACATTACGAAAATAAGGCTGTTTATCGTGTTTGCAAGGCTTGCCGCGGTAATTACGCTCTCGCTGAAGCGACCTAAAATGATGGAATTTGCGGTGAGATTCGCGCCCCAAACGAGCTGTCCTACAACAAGCGGCGTTCCGTAGCGTATGAAATCGCGAAGCAGGTTTCCATCAAAGGCTAAAAGCGCGCGAAGCGAGAGTGATTCGCGTCTGATAAGGCGAAGCTTTTTGTCGAAAAAGAGCACATAAACCGTGATTACTACAGTTTCGCAGATTCGTGCGATCAATGTTGCGGCTGCGGCGCCAACGATGCCCATTTGGGGCATACCGAGCTTTCCGAATATCAACGCCCAGTTTAGCGTAATGTCGATAACGAGCGAAATTACAGACACGACAAGCCCGATTCGCGGAGCTTCGACCGAGCGCATTGAAGCAATCAGCGACTGTGTAATACAAAAGAATATGTATGAATAGCAAACGACGCGCAGATAATCCGCACCGCTTGAAATTACCGCCTCATTGTCGGTAAATATGCCTATTACTCCTCTCGGAGAAAGCGCGCAGGCTGTCGTAACAGCTGCTCCCACGAAAAGCGAGAGCGTCATTCCGAGCTTTACAATCTTGCGGATGCTTTGGGTATCGCGCCTGCCCCAATACTGAGCCGAGAGCAGAAGTATCGCCGCCTCGATTCCCGCAGTTAAGACCTGCAGGATCGTTTGAATCTGACCGCCAAGATAGACGCCCGAAACGGCGACATCTCCGAGCGAGCCGATCATCAGATTATCGGCAAGCGTAACCGAGTAGGTTACAAGATTCTGCAGGATTATCGGTATCGCGAGAAACGCGAGCCGTTTATAAAATGATTTTTCTTTGATAAGCTGCATGATTATAAGTCCTAATTTTGCTTTTGAACGCTTTTATATTCGTTGTAATATTTGTAGAACGGGCATCTCGGCGAGGACATCATTCGGTAAAACTCGTCCTCATCGAGATTGGCAATGCAAACATTCTCCTGCATATCATCGTCCCAATCGTAAAACTCGCAGGTTTCGCAGTTCGATTCGGGACGCTTTTTTGTAAGCTTTTTCATCAAACCATCTCCCTTTTTGCTAACAAGGATATTATAGCAGATATGCGCTTAAAATTCAAGCGTATTTCGCACATTAAAGCAAAAGGGGCT
>JAZNMQ010000056.1:0-11419 GCA_045579745.1 Candidatus Flemingiibacterium sp.
GGAACAATTACGCCGTATCCAGATTAGAGAAACCATCCTGTCCCATATCCAGAGAGAACGGGAACTGTTCTACAAGGGTATCAAGGTTCTGTCCCTGTTCTTCATTGATGAGGTCGTGAAGTACAAGCAGTACGACAAGGCAGGACAGCCCTTCAACGGTATCTATGCTGATATGTTCGAGGAAGAATACGCTGATGTCGTGGAAACGCTGCAGCGCGAGTTCGGGGACGATGACTACATCAAGTATCTGAACATGATTGCCCCTTCCAACACTCATGCTGGCTACTTCTCCGTTGATAAGAAGGGTAAGATGATTGACTCCAAGTTGGGCAAGAAAGAAACATCTTCTGACGATATTGACGCCTACGACTTGATTATGAAGAACAAGGAACTTCTGCTGGACAGAAATCCGAAGAAATCTCCTGTTCGTTTCATCTTCTCTCACTCAGCGTTGCGTGAGGGCTGGGACAATCCTAATGTCTTCCAGATTTGTACCTTGAAGCAGAGCAGCAGTGATGTCCGCAAGAGACAGGAAGTTGGTCGTGGTCTGCGTCTTTGCGTCAATCAAGACGGTGAAAGAATGGATGTCAATGCTCTGGGCAACGATGTTCATAATGTCAATGTTCTTACTGTCATTGCCAGCGAGAGTTATGACAGTTTCGCAAAGGGCTTACAGACTGAAATGGCTGACGCTGTTGCGAACCGTCCGAAAGCAGTCACTCCCGAACTGTTTGCTGGCAAGACTATCACCGATGCTGGGGGCAACACCGATGTTATCACTGAGGATGTCGCAAGAGAAATCTGGCTCGGTATGCGTACTGAGGGCTATATCGACAAGCAAGGCGTTCTTACCGATAAGTATTATGAGGACAAGGCAAACGGTGAAATTACACTCACCGATGAGGTTGCTGGCTCTGTTGAGTCCGTCCTTGGCATCATTGATACCATCTATGACGGTAAGGCTATGCAGCCCGAAAATGCCCGTAGCAATAATATCGAACTTCAAGTTGATGATAAGAAACTGGCTATGCCAGAATTCAAGGCTCTCTGGAATCGTATCAATTCCAAGTCCGTTTATGTGGTTGATTTTGATACCGATGAACTGGTGAAGAAGGCTATTGCATCCTTGAACGCTAAACTGCGTGTATCCAAGATTTATTTCAAGGTTGAAGCAGGACATATGGACAATATCACTTCCAAAGAAGCCCTTGCTTCTGGTTCGTCCTTCGTGAAGGAGTCCTCTGAGGTACATAATGCTGACACCAAGATTGCGGTCAATAGCAGCGTCAAGTATGACTTGATTGGCAAACTGGTTGATGCTACTGGTCTCACCAGAAAGGCTATCATTCAGATTTTGACTGGAATTGAAAAGGCTGTCTTTGACCAGTTCAAAGACAACCCCGAAGAATTTATTATTAAGGCTGGTTCGCTCATCAACGATGAAAAGGCTACTGCCATCATTGAGCATATCACCTACGATGTTCTGGATGAAAAGTATGATACCGATGTATTTACTGCTCCGACCATAAAGGGTAAGTTGGGTGTCAATGCTATCAAGGCGAACAAGCATCTGTATGACCATATCGTTTATGACTCCACCAACGAGAAAGCGTTTGCTGAGAGTCTGGATGTCAGCACCGATGTGGCAGTCTATGTAAAACTGCCCGATGGATTCTACATCTCTACTCCTGTTGGTCATTACAACCCCGACTGGGCTATTGCGTTCTATGAGAACAATATCAAGCACATCTATTTCGTGGCAGAAACAAAGGGTTCGATGAACTCCATGCAACTGCGACTGATTGAGGAATCCAAGATTCACTGTGCCAGAGAGCATTTCAAGGCAATCAGCAGCGGCAATGTCGTTTATGATGTGGTCGATAGTTACCAGTCTTTGTTGGAAAAGGTTATGAAGTAATTGGTAGAGGTGGAACGGCTATGAACCTTCCACCTCACCACAAAGAAGAATAATCCAAAAGGATTATACGGAGGAAAATGATATGGCTCTTACAAAATCAGAGAAAGAACTTCTTTTTCAAATCGCAAAGAAGCCGACTGTTCTCAAAACAGCATCGGCTACAACGCTCAAGAAAAAAGAGTTTATTAAGGCAGCGGTTGCTGTAAATCCCAAAGCCATTAAGTATGCCGCAGATGAAATATTCAAAGATTCCGCATTCCTATTGAATCTTGTTTCGGAAAACGGAATGATTGCGGCATATATCCCAGCCAAACACATCACCACATATATGTTCCTAAAAGCAATCGAAAACACTCTTGAAATAGACCCATATATTCCTAAACGAGTGTATAGAGAAATGGCTGATGGTAGAGGAATATGCCAAGAAAAGCCATATATTGTTTGTAGTGCGTTATCTCAATCATACCACTATTACAATCCCAACCTTATAAAGAATAAAAATGTTGCAATATTTATTTCCAAACATTTTATGGCAGGATTCTCTCAGCGTGTTGCTGAAAAATACAATTCTGACAGAGATGTTGCTTTAGTTGCGGTCAGTACATCAGCACATAACTACTATCTTATTGACAAATTTTTACAGAATGATTGGGAAATCATTAAATGTGCCTACCGTAACAATCCGACAATGTTTATCGAGAAAAAGGAAGACAATCCTGTATTAAAGAGTCCTTATCCCACTAACTTGCTTGCTGTCCATAGAAGTGAAATTGTCAAGGATAGAGAGTTTATCAAAGAATGTATGATTGATGGTTTGTACATCCTCGAACCAGAATATGCTGATGATGCAGAAATAGCACTTCTGGCAATAAAAAATGCTTACGAGTACGTTAGGGGATGTTGGCAAAAATATCGAGAAAATAATTTCGCTATCTTATCAGACCGATTAAAGGATGATGAAGAATTTGTGCGATTGGCTACACTTGTGGATTTAGAAGCTATCTCGTTTGCGTCAGACCGTCTTAAAGAGGATAAAGATTATATTTTGAATCTTATTTCGGCGGTAAGTGAGAGACCTACCAATACAGAAGTGGGTGAAACAGGTGAATTTGTTTTCTTGGAATTTCTAACTGACAGTATGCAAGATGATGAAGAAATTGTCGCAGCCTGTATTATGGAAAATGCAGCAGAATTTGAACACGCATCAGACCGTCTGCGATATGATTCTGATTATATACTTACTTTGATGATGTCAATGGATATTGACCTCTATGATTATATTCCAGAGGAAGTCAAATTCAGCAAAGAGATTGCTGCGTATTACAAGCAAAAGGAATTGAAAGAAAAACTTGGGCTATAATTACTTAAGATGGAAAAGGTGGTGAGAAAATGAGTAGTGAAAATCTCTTTGAGCAGGATTTATCCAAGATGGACTATATGCAGTTGGCTGAATGGCTTACTGCCTGCTATGAAGAAGTAGAAATCATAAGGGATGAGAACCCAAACGATGAGTACTACTTTCTGTACTTGAACAGGTTCATTGATGCTTGGGAGCATCACTATGAGCAAAACAAAGGACTGTATAGTTCAGATAAGTTTAAGAAGGCTCGTCTTTTTATCACCTACAGAAACAGAGTCTATCTGAAAGTTGATTATGGTAAGGGTAGAAATTCAATACAAACCATTCCATATGATACATACGAAAACATCCACGCAAGCCAATTTACCGTTTGGAAGCCAGAAGTGTTTGAGATGATTGAGCAGGATGTTTCTGTAGCATACAAGAAAATCTTGAGCATATTTAACCCAGAGAATGTGGGACTTTATAAAGGGATTCTTCACGAGGTCGTTTCCGAACAAATCTTCACTAAAATTGACATCAAGGTTAGAGCAATAAATGAAAAAGGCAAAAAACTGACCGAAATGACATACCAAGAGTTTTTGGATGTATGTGAGAAAAATAATACATATCAGATAATACCCGAGAAGCATGAAAGGAGATGTAACTATAATGCTGCTCTTGATGCTTGTGGGGTTGCATCGAGCACATATCATGAATTTCATAGAAGACGGACTTCGCATAAGGATTTTGACAAAAAGTTTTTTATCAACATGGGATTTGCTCTTGCATTACCATACGAATCAATGGTAAAATTGTTGGCGTACAACGGATACACATGGGATAGTGTTGGACGAGAATTTGATGATATATGTAAGCAAGCCTTTAGGCTTGGGTTCAGTCGCAAATTGACGAACGAACTTCTCAAAAAGAGAAATATAGAACTCGAAAATGACCCTACTGATGCTCGGGAAACTACTCAGTTCAATCCTATGCCTACACTTGATAAAAGCACTTCGGGCAAACGTAAAAAACCATAATTCCCAAGAGTGTAATTCCACACCATCAAAAAAGTTTTTGACGCACATTTGACGCACATTTTTTAGTGGAATGGGCGGAATGGGTGGAAAGAGACTGCTTGAGTACCGCCAGAACCCTCTGGAAAGAGCAAAAATTGTGGCAGCCAAAGGTGAGGTTTAAGAGTGGGAGTGACTTGATCAAAGCTCAAGTCAACTATGATCGTTTCGCAGAAACGGTCATATCATAACATTTGGCGAAGCCAAATTCATAACTCTAAACTCATAACGTCTCGTCTTCCCATCTGCAAGGCGGGTTCTCAGTTATGATACGCTTCGCGTAGTTATGATTGGCTTCGCCAAGTTTGATATTACGGGAGATAAACATGGCAGATAGTATAGATCGAATGTGTAGATTACAGCGTAATATAAACAGCGCAAAGGATGGTTTCTATGAAAGAATGTAAAAAAATATGGGACGTAGTCGTTGTTGGCGGCGGTGTTTCCGGTTGCATGGCAGCTTTTGCGGCAGCGAAACAAGGCGCTTCAACGATATTGATAGAGAAGTATGGCTTTCTCGGAGGCTCTTTGACAAACGCGGGAGTCGGTCCGATGATGACCTTTCATGCCGGTGAGCGGCAGGTGGTTACCGGTCTTCCGCAGGAATTGATTGACCGACTTTGCCAAAAGCAAGGCTGTATCGGACATATTGAGGATACAACCGCTTACGCGTCATCCGTTACCCCATTTGATGCGGAAACGATGAAGCTCGTGCTTGATGAGATGGCAGCTCATTACGGTGTAAATGTACTTTTTCATGCAACACTTTTAGATGTGAGATGTGAGAATGAGAATATCACATCTGTGAGCGTAGCGACACGCGGCGGAGCTTTGGAGATATGCGGAAAGGTATTCATCGATGCGAGCGGAGATGCAGCGCTTTCATTTGCGGCGGGGGCAGAGATACAGCTCGGAAGAGAATCCGACGGTCTTTGTCAGCCGATGACCACAAATATGAAGGTGTCAAACGTTGATATTGATGAGCTTAAGAATGAGATAAAAAAACATCCGGACAACTTTAACATTCGGGATTTAAGCTCGCTTGACAGATCGTCAAGGCTTTCTGTTGCAGGCTTTTACAGCGAATTTAACCGTGCAAAAAAGGATGGCAAAATATCAACCGAACGCGAGGACGTTCTTCTTTTTGAAACGGTTAATCCCGGCGAGGTGATCGTTAACACCACGCGTGTAATACGTCTTAACCCTGTTGATCCTTGGGATTTATCACAAGCTGAAACTGAGGGCAGAAAACAGGCGCACGAGCTGATGCGTTTCTTCAAAAGCAGCTGTGCAGGCTTCAAGGATGCGGTACTGATTTCGACCGGCATTCAAATAGGAGTTCGCGAATCAAGACGGGTTATGGGCGACTATCTTCTGACGGCAGACGACCTTTTGTCGTCAAGACAATTTCCCGATTCGATCGCACTCGGCGGATATCCTATTGACATCCATAACCCGACCGGTGCCAAAACTGCTACGACACGCTTAAAACAAGGTCAGTTTTATTATATTCCGCTTCGTTCTACCATTGTAAAGGGCTTCTCAAATCTTATGGTATGCGGAAGATGTATCTCTGCAACTCATGAGGCTTGTGCCGCCATAAGGGTAACTCCTATTGCTATGGCTACGGGTCAGGCGGTGGGAGTTGTCGCAGGACTTTGTGCAGCTTCAGGCGTTACGCCGAGGGGTCTTGAATACAACAAACTCGAAGCGGCGCTGAATGAAATAAAGGCTACATTCAAGTGAGCTGCCATAAGATACTATAAAATAATGCCAATTTGAGTGGGCAGTGAACAAATGAAAAAGCCTCTTGAAATACGAGGATTTATATTGACAATCAACTGAATTAGTTATATAATTTAATCATAGTAAACATATTATGGGGGTGTTCTTATGGCATTCAAACAGAACGCGGAAATGACATACATTTCTCGTAAAGAAGCGACGAGTGAGAACGTATTTGTTAATATGGAGCCCGAAATGTTGACGCTCCCCACATTCGCTGAGGTTCGGGATTCACTGCCTCAGCCGTTATGGGAGAACCACGAGCAGGAGCTCAACTGCTACTGGCGTGCATGGGAGATAGCTTTCGGAAATATTAAAAACCCAATCCCCGGCACCGGCTTTGTGTCGCCCTACATTGACACAGCTTTCAACGGGTGCATCTTCCTGTGGGATTCCGTTTTCATGTTGACATTCGGAAAGTACGCAGAAAGACAGTTCCACTTCCAGGGAACTCTTGATAATTTCTATTCCCATCAGCACCGTGACGGCTTCATTTGCCGTGAGATCACACAGAGCACCGGCGAGGACCGTTTTACAAGATTCGACCCTTCAGCTACCGGACCTGAGGTACTTGCTTTCGCCGAGTGGGAATACTTCCTGCAATTCGGAGATCGCGAGCGTCTTGCTCAGGTATTTCCGCCTTTGCTTGCTTACCACAATTGGATGGCATTGAACCACACCTGGCCGGATGGAACATACTTCTCAAGCGGCTGGGGCTGCGGCATGGACAACATTCCGCGCCACATGCCAGGTAATAGCATCTGCTTCTCCCATGGTCACATGGTTTGGGCTGACGCTTGTATGCAGGCTCTTATGAGCGCAAGAATACTCGCCGACATGGCGCGTGAGCTTGGAAAAGACGATCTCATTGACGGGTTAACTGCTGAGGTAGACAGACTCTCCAAGGTAATAAATGACAAGCTGTGGGACGAGGATAGCGGATTTTACTACGACCTGTGGAAGGACGGCAGACTCAATCATGTCATGCACATCGGCTCATATTGGGCGCTCCTTGCAGGCTGCTCCACCAAAGAGCGTGCGGATCGTATGATCGAGCATCTCACGAATCCCGACGAATTCTGCACGCCTCACCGTGTACCCTCGCTTGCAAAAAATCACTCGTGGTACAGTCCTTTGGGTGAGTATTGGTTGGGCTCCATCTGGGCACCGACGAATTACATGGTGCTTCGCGGTCTTGACCTTTACGATCATCAGGATTTAGCTCATGAGATCGGAGTTGAGCACCTTAAATGGGTTACAAGTGTATACGAAGATACAGGAACACTTTTTGAAAACTACGCTCCTGAGCTCGGTGCGAACGGAAGACCTACTCCCGGCAACCATTCCAAGGACGAATTTGTAGGCTGGACCGGTCTTGTGCCAATCTCGGTTATGTTTGAGTATGTATTCGGCATCAAGCCCGACGCCGCTAACGGCAAGATCGTTTGGGATATCAACCTTTTGGAGCGCCACGGCGTACAGCGGTATCCTTTCGGCAAGGACGGTGAGCTTACACTGATTTGCGAGGGCAGAAATGACGCTGATGAAACGCCTGTTATCACCGCAAGCTCCAATGTCCCCGTGACCCTTGAAATCCGTTGGGGCAAAGCCGACTCAAAGAAAACTATGATCGTTCCATGCGATAGTAAAGAGGCATAAGCAAATCGATCTGCGACGATTTACATAGCACTTCTGCTATATAGCAAGTCGTCTTTTCCCGCTTTCCGAATATGGGCATATTCACCGTAGGGCGGGGGCTTGCCCGCCGTTTCGTTCAATTTCGGCTCGTTCAGACGGCGTGACACAGAAAGAAGTCCAGCAGCTGCCAGCAGCAGCCAGCAGCTACCATCCCTACAAAACAGTGTTCATCTCCGTGTGGGAACACAAAAGGTAATTGAGATAATTAGAATTTGCGGAGGTGACTTAAATGAATTCTAAGAAAAAGAAAATGATTGCGCCGATTATAGTCACCGTCATTGCGGCACTATATTACGTTGTTTACTTTGGCTTTTTAATATCACTGCTCGATACGATATGGAAATATGCTCTTGGCATTATCCCGCTTGTATTATGTGCAGTAACGGTCAAGGTTTGCATAGAAAGAATAAATGAAATTAAGAAAGGTGAAGAAGATGATATTAGTAAATACTGATTACATTAGCGGAAAAGAGCTCGAAACCCTCTCCATTGTGAAGGGCAGCACGATCCAATCAAAGCATATCGGAAAAGATATTACGCAGAGCTTTAAAACACTCGTAGGCGGAGAATTGAAAGCCTATAACGAGATGATGAACGATGCAAGAGCACTCGCCACAAAGAGAATGGTCGAGGAAGCTGAGGCGCTTGGTGCTGATGCTGTTATAAACATTCGTTACGCGTCGTCTGCTATTATGCAGGGTGCCGCCGAGGTTATTGTTTACGGTACCGCTGTTAAATTTGTGACCAAGTAATAAGTCACTCGTAAAGGAGCGCATAAATGTATACTTATCCCACAAGAGAAGGAACAAATCCTAACATAAAGGTGCATTGCATTACTCCGAATGAGGGTCGTGTAATTCATCGCTTTTTCGATACATCTCCGATCTCACCGTCGGGAAGATATGCCGCACTTTGCCGTTTTCCTTATGAAGACAAAAACGGAGCTATCGGCGATACCGCCCAAATCGTTTTATGCGACCTTATGACGGGCGAAGAAAAGGTGCTGTATCACACACATGGCTGGGAAGCTCAGGTAGGCGCAAACGTTCAATGGGGCGTGACGGATGAAACATTGGTATTCAATGACGTGACCCCAGGAGAATGGGAGCCATTTATGGTAAAAATGAATCCGCTGACGGGCGAGGCAAATCGCATGGGCTGCGGTGTATTCATGCTTTCTCCCGACGGGAGCTTTGCTCTGACTCACAATATGAGCAACTCCAGAGTAACGCAGTACGGATATGGCGTTAGTGTTCCGAAGGAATGTATAAAATACAACGATTCGCATCCTACGGATGACGGCTTCTACATGACGGATCTTCGCACGGGAGAATGCCGTATGATCGTTTCTCTTGCTGAGCTTTTGGATGCGACGATGGACAAGGCTACGCAGGCTGATTTCGAGGGCGGTCAGTTCTACGGCTTCCAATGCAAATGGAATCGTCAGCAGACTCGCTTGATGCTTGTTGTACGCTGTGCCTTTGCGGACGGACGCGCAAGAAGGAACATGGTATTCACGATGAAGCCCGACGGAAGCGAGATCTATTTAGCGCTCCCGTGGCAGTATTGGGCTCGCGGCGGTCATCATGTCAACTGGCATCCCGACGGAGAGCATATTACAATGAATCTCTGCATGGAAAGCAAAACTCTCCGCTTTGTCAAGTACAGATACGACGGAACGGAGCTCCATTCGATGAGCGACAAGCTTGTTGGCTCGGGCCATCCAAGCATTCACATAGACGGTCGTTATCTGATAACAGACGCCTATGTGGCTGAACAGCACTTCAATGTTAACGGCACTGTACCGATTCGACTCATTGACCTGCAGACCGAAAAAGAAACGGTGCTTACCCGTGTCTATACAGACAGCCTTGATCAGCCCGTTATCGGCGATTTGCGCGTAGACCCGCATCCTGCATGGGATACGGAGTTTAAGCGGATCATATTCAACGGCTTTGATGGGGGCACAAGACGCGTTTATGTTCTCGAAGGCTGGGAAGGTGCACTTTAATAATTTCGCATACGGCTGTCGTTTGATAAACAAGCGACAGCCATTTCTATCTTTTGCGTTTGACTTTAAGTACTGCTATTTTGCGCGCTTTGTAAATTCTGTTGACTTTTAAATTGCAGCATGCTATACTTTAGTTAACCTAATTAATCTCGTGGGAGGACAAAAATGGAGCTTAATATTACAAAGAACGAACGCGAATATCTCCGTGAGCTCGCAAAAAGGCAGCTCGAAATTGCGAATTTACCTATTATGAAGGAACGCACCGAGGAATGGTATGCGCATAACGCCTTCGAAGGCAAGCGTCCGATGATAATCATTGAAACCAACACCTTTTGGCCTGATATGCAGCCTGAGAAAAAGTGCGAATCACCGTTTGCAAGATATCTCGAGGATCAGATGCTTCGCAACATTGTTCAGCACGAAAAGATCGACGACGACTGTATTTGCCCTGATTTTATCGAGATTCCGCTTTCTATCGGAGCAAAGGAATTCGGCTTTGATATCAAAATGAGCCACAGCACAGATGCGAACGGAATTTCGCTCGGATACGATTGGGAGCATCCTTTTGAATTCATCTCAGAAGCGCTCGACAAGGTTAAGCCCTGGGAATTCTACTACGACCCAAGCGACGCTGCAAGTAAAGCCGATGCCGCGAACGACATTTTAGGCGACATTCTTCCGACAAAGCTTTATAACAATGCAAACAGATGGCTGTTCGCACCGACACAGAGAATGGTTGTACTGTTCGGTCTTGAAAATTGGATGATGAACATTATCGACGAGCCGGATGAGCACCATCAATTAATGCAGTATCTGCTTGACAATTACACAAGCTTTGTTAAATGGCAGGAGGAGCAGGGGCTTCTTACCATGAACAATGGCAACGATTACATAGGTGCGGGAAGCCGTGGCTTCACGCATGAGCTCAAGGCTCCTGCAAATGGCAAGGTTACATGCAAGGACATTTGGATAAATATGAACTCGCAGGAATCCTATTCGATCTCGCCTGCACACTACAAGGAATTTGTTTTCCCATATTACAAGGAATTCGCAAAAATGTTCGGCGCGGTTTATTACGGCTGCTGCGAGCCCGTTCATCCTATTTGGAAGGATTGTCTTGAAACGCTCCCGAATCTTAAAAAGGTTTCGATTTCCGCATGGTGTGATGAGGAAATCATGGGCGAGGCTCTTCGCGGACAAAAGGTTACTTTCTCCCGCAAGCCCTCTCCGAACTTCCTCGGTGTAGGTCATGATTTCGACGAAGCCGGCTACAGAGATTACATTAAGAAAACGCTCAACGCCGCAAGAGGCTGCTCGCTTGAGTTTATTTTCCGCGACGTTTACACTCTCACCGGAGATCAGACAAAGCCGGGACGCGCTGTTAAGATCCTGCGCGAGCTTATCGAAAGCGAATGGAAAGCATAAAATACACACGAAAATAGCTGTAATAGATACACCGCCGAGAGCGACCGTAAGGTTACTCTCGGCAATATTATTTTCCGGCTTCTATGCAAAAAATAAGAGTCTAATCATAAAACAAGATGTTGTTAATTTACTTTATTACTGCTATAATATAACCGTAAGCTTACGAA
>JAZNMQ010000057.1:0-12760 GCA_045579745.1 Candidatus Flemingiibacterium sp.
CGGTAAAAGCGCTCAAATATATGGTTCAGATCCTTCTGGGGAATACCGATACCGTTATCCCTCACGCTGCACCAAACGTGATCGCCGCTAACACCCATTGTCATGCGTATGCGGCCACCGTCTCTGGTATATTTTATTGCGTTGGAGAGGATGTTGATAATTACCTGCTCGATGCGTTCTTTGTCTGCAGTAATTTCAGGAAGCCCACGCTTTGCGGTATAGAACAGCTTGTGGCCGTGGGATTCGGCATCAACCTGCATAACCTCGCATATGTGAACAAGCATTGCGTACGGGTCAAAGGTTTCAATATTCCACTGAGTACGCTTGTTATCAAGTCTTGAAAGCACGAGAAGGTCAGAAACAATGCGTGTCATACGGTCGCATTCCTCAACCGCCATGTTAAGGAAGAATTTCTCCATATCCTCTTCCATTTCGGGGTCAGACAGAATGGTTTCGCATGCACCCTTAATGCTCGTCAGAGGCGTGCGCATTTCGTGCGAAACATTTGCAACGAACTCTCGTCTTGATTTGTCAAGCTCATATCTGCCGGTTTCATCGTGAATTACCGACAAAATGCCGTCGTGCGCCGTATTATCCGCCATATATCGGATATTACCGAAGTTTACATCGAGCACCTTTCCGTCAAACATGACGTCGCTGAAATTTCTATCGACATTTTTTGACTCGCGGTCAACATATTCAATGTTGAAGCTCGGGCTGTAATCTATGCCGAAAAGCTCTGTAAGGCGAGAAAAAGTGAAGTTTTCGTCGTATTTATCTCCGAGCAGCTTTTTGAAGCTTTCGTTAATATGGAGAATCTTGCCCTTGTCGGTGAAGGCTACAACTCCGTCGTGAAGGTATGTGAATACCATCTCGAGCTTTTGGTGCTCGCCGGAAACTTCCTCAAGCGTATTTTTAAGCGTTTCCTTCATGTCGTTGAAGGTGTCCGTCAGCGTGCCTATCTCGTCATGGGAATGAACATCAATCTCGTGTGAAAATTCTCCTGCGGCAATAAGCTTTGCTCCGCGAGTCAAGCTCTGAATTGGCGAGGTTATCGCCTTCGAGAGGAAGAATGCGAGAATGATGGCAAAAATCAAGCCGAACATCAGTGCATACAGAATAATTGAGAAAAGCATCCATGAGAACTGACGCATTTCTTCCATTGAATCCTTAATATAGATGATGCATGAGTTGCCGTCATTTTCGAATTTGACCGCGTAGTCGGCAAAATCGGCACCGAGAGGCTGAGTGTTGTCCGGATTTCCGCGCATTGCGGCTATCATATTAGCGGTTTTTTGAAGCGTATTGCCGAGATTCATATCGGAGCCATCGATAAAACGACCGTTTTCATCGAGAATGAAATAATTTCGGTAGTCATCAATTCCAAGCAGACCCGCATGAGAGCTCAACACCTTTGAAAGCTCATCTGTAGGATTTTCAGCCCGCATGGCATCCAGCAGGTCGGCTTTGAACTGTCCTTCAAAGCTTCTTTCCATCTGAGATGTGAATTCGCTCAAATAGTAGTTGTTTACGCTGTTTATCAGGACTGTTCCTATTACGCACATTACCGTTATCATGAAGATAACAAGAATGAGAATGATTTTAAAATAAAGACTGTTATACATGGTTATTTGATATAATAGCCGAGGCCGCGTTTGGTGAACAGATATTCGGGCTTGCCGGTATCGAGCTCGAGCTTTGCGCGAAGACGGCTTACCGTAACATCAACGCTTGATGTATCGCCATAAAAGCCGTCGTAGCCCCAAACCTCAGAAAGCAGCTGCTCGCGCGAATATATCGTGCCTTGATTCTTTGCCATAAAGACAAGCAGCTCGTATTCCTTTTTTGTAAGCTCTATAGGTGTTCCATCTCGTGTGACCTGATATTTTGACGGGTCAATTGAAAGCGCGCGGATGTTGATTGTCTGAGCGTCCTCGTTTGTTTTAGCAGAAATAATTTCGTTTGAAGAACGGCGGATGTTTGCCTTGATTCGTGCAAGAAGCTCGTTCATAGAGAAAGGCTTTGTAACATAGTCATCGGCTCCGATATCAAGTCCCATGATTTTGTCAACCTCTTCAACACGCGCTGTTGCGATGATGATAGGCGTGGCAAGCTTTTCGCGCACTCGTCTGCAAACCTCAAAGCCGTCCATTTTCGGAAGCATTAAATCAAGTAAAATCAAATCAAAAGTACCGGAAAGCGCCTTCTTAAGACCGTCCTCGCCGTCGAATGCCATGTCATACGCATAACCGGCTCTCATAAGGTTGTATGCGAGCGTCATTGCTATGTTTTTTTCATCTTCTACGATAAGTACACGCTTTTTTACTACAGTATCAGGCATGATGAGTAGTTCCTTTCGTATTATTTCTGTATGTTGATGTAACTGCTGTACAGCGGGGAAATAGTTCGCACATCGCATGTTTCGGAATATTCTGCAATAAATTCGAGAACGAGCTTCAGCACTTCTGCGGTGGTTTTGTCCTCTCTGAATCGGATAATGACAGTTTCATTATCCCAAATGCCTTTAATTACAGTATCCGCCGCGCTTTTAGCGTTGCGCGCGTTTGTTGGAGCGTCAATGTTGAAATCCCAGATTTCATAGCCGTTTTCGCTAAGCTCAGCGGCGACGTCGTCGGTCAGCGAGCTGAGCTTTGAAGAACCGTCGGGCGCGCGCCATATATGGGATTTTTGTTTTATGAGCTTCCAGAGCAGCATGTTTTCTTTTTCGATATCGTTAAGAATCGCTTCGCCGGTTTTTAACTCGGAGCTTTTATGGCTCATGGTATGAAGTCCGATTGCATGACCCTGCGCGCTTATCTGCGACAACAGCTTCGCATTTTTCAGCAAATTGTCGCCTACGACGAAGAATGTTGCCGGGTAGTCGTATTCCTCCAAAACTTCGAGAATATCCTTTGTGTACTCTCCGGGCGAGTTTTCGATTGTGATGTAAATTGTGCGATCGCCGGGAGTCGGAGCCGGAATCTCCGTATCCGGTCTTGATGTAACAGGCGGAACGCTTGTCGAAGGCGGCGCTTCTGTGTCTGATATGAGGTCATCGGTGTTGACGGTTTGCTCCTCATAAAAGCCCGGATAGCGCTCGCGAAGCAATTCCTCAAACTGCTTTGTTTGACTTCCGTCGGATATTCTTATAGCGGTTTCGCCGGTAATCGGGCTGGTGAGCTCCTCAAAGGTGATGTGAAGATAACTGCAAACCGAGCGCACGGGAACATAATAATCGCCGTGGCTGTAAGCTGAACGCCAATACATTGGCTCGGAGTCCTGAGTGTATGCGAAATCCGTCTTTACATTGAAGGTCAGCCAATAGTCGCCATTTTCTATAACGAACAGATTAAGACTCTCGTTTTTCTTTACCTTGACATTCGGGAGCTGTGCGAATATTGTTACCGGAACATAAAGCGTGGAATAGAATTTTTCCATGGGAAGGCTTCCGCTTCGAGGCCATGCTCGGTCATTGTAATACATCGTTGGATAAGCGGATGCCGCTTGAACTTCGGTTCGGGTAATGATGATTGCCGAAGCAACAACGGCAACGCACAATACAATCGAAGCGAGTTTGATGAACAATGCTTTCATTTCATAGCTCCTTTCGGTAAAATGTCAGTTTGCAGAATTCAGCTTGTTTACATAAGCGACTGCCAGGTCAACAACAAGCCCGTAGCTCTTTTCACCGGCAGTTTGTCCCTGCGCTTTCAGATAGGTGTCGTTGAGAGTGCTGCTGACATCTGCGGCAATGTTGTCGCGATATTTTTCGAAAAATTCATTATACGCTCTCATCTCGAATTGCACCCGGGCATCAAGAGTGAGATAAACGTCGGCAAAGGTTTCATAATCCGCAGAATAAAGCGCGGAATTGAGATATTCGAACATGTTCATATAGCCGCTGTAGCGGATATACGGATCGTCTGATTCGCAGCATACAAGAAATGCAACGAAATTTGCTTCATTTTCGGGCAATATTCCGCGTTGATGAGCGAGCTCATGCGCTGCAGTATACGGAAGCGTATAGTCGGGAAAATTGATGTTTAAATTAGCCTCACCAGTGTAGTAGGTATACATTCCCGAAAGATGAGTATATGTCATAGCCTCGGACAGACAAATTTGCTTTATGCGGGATTTAAACTTCGGAATAAAGCTGTATTTGTCCGACAGCTTATCATAAGCGTCGAGAAGCTTTGAATTCATTTCGTCAATGGAATACGGCATACGGGAGAGATCTCCGTAGCGGTAATCTATAGAATCCAAATCATTGCCCATTTGCTCTATCATATATTCCGCAGTTGCCTTTAGCTCGGATGTGCTGACAGGGTCTTGCGCAAGCTCAAGCTTTGCAGCGAGAGGGGTGCCGTTGTATGCTACTGTAGTTGTTACGACGAACATTGTATACATCAGCGACAGCACGGATGCAAGAGATACGATAAAGCGTATTCCTGCGGTCGTATCTCGATTGGTAGCTTTTATGCAGGCAATTAAAACAACCGTGAAAAGCACAGGAATAAACATAATGATTCCCTCGGCAAGAGAGAATGGAAAAACAGAGGTTATCGCCGCGGTTGCCGCTCTTATAAAGGACGAAATATACCGATTAAAAAAATCCGAAAACGGCATTGAAAATTCGCTGATCAAATGAATTATCGCCGCCAATAATGCCGCAGTAAAAAATATCATCGACGGCATCGGGCAGTATGTTTTAATTATGTGTCGCACCTTATTCATTATCCGTTATATTCCTTTCCGTGAAATCGCTGACGACGGCAGACTATAAAGTGCGTTCGTCTTTTCTGGTGCTTTCGAGAAGCTTTCTCATATCAAGCGGCAGGGGAGCTTCAATTGTGAGCATACCCCCATCAAGCTCCAAAGCAAGCGATGCCGCATGAAGTGCTTGACGCGTGACCATTTTGTCATAGCAGGTTGGGAGGGATTCTGCATACCCGTACAGTCCGTCCCCGATTATGGGGCAGCCCATGTGTGAAAAATGTACGCGGAGCTGATGCGTCCGTCCGGTTATAGGCTCGGCACGAACAACAGTCGCGTCGGCGTTTGATGCGATTGTTTCATAGGCTGTAGTTGCCGCCTTTCCGTCCTCGCAATCGGCAGAGCAAACCTCGCGAAGAATAATGCTCGCCTCTTTTCGCCTTATCGGCAGGTCGATTCTGCCGGATTCCGGCAAGAGCTTGTTGTTCAGCACGGCGACGTATGATTTTCTGATTTTTCCTGTCTGCATTAATGCTGTAAGGCGTGACGCTGCATGACGTGATTTTGCCACAAGAACAATTCCGCTCGTGTCGCGATCAAGACGGTTAATCGAACGAAAAACAAACGGAATGGAGCGCGATGTGAAATAATAGCACAAGCCGTTTGCAAGCGTATCTGTGAAGTGTCCGATGGACGGATGAGTTGCCATATCGAACGGCTTGTTCAGGGCAATCATATCGTCGTCCTCGTAAAGTATGTCAAGCGGCATTTCGGTTGGGATGAGGTTGTCGTTTGTGTCCTCGCTCCTATCGTCGAGCTCGAGCGATAAAATGTCGCCTTGCTTAAGAATTTTACGGACCGTTACATGCTCTCCGTTCAGGAGCATTCCGTTTGGAAGCTTCTTCAGGTGGGTGATGATTCCGCGTGAGATATTGTTTGAGTAAAGCCAATCCTTGAGCGTACGCCCGTCGAATTCCTTGCTGATTACTGTCTGCACGCAGGTCCCCTCCGTAAATAATTTATACATTATATATTATATCATTATAACATGACAATATCAAGTGATTTTCGTGAATAATTTCTATTCTCCATGACAATATAACAAAAACCGTTTGCCAAGGCGGCAAACGGCGTATATGCTATATCTCTTTTGCAGTATGCTCAAGCTTTTTGCAGCCTGTCGGAGCGACATTGCCTGCTTCTAAAATCGTGCGCATTTTCTCATTCTCGATAGGCTTATCGGCGAACTTTCTTACCGAATATCTTGTTTTTGCGAGCTCTGCGAAATTCATAGTTACCTCCGTTTTATTAAACTAATAATAAAAATATTCCATGATAAAGGACGGTGATGCGGTATGAAGATGCCGGCTTATCACCTTACGATTGCGGACAAAATCAAGGCGTATCACAATAAAAAGAATCTATTGCTCAAGGAATTCAGCAAACTGATCGGTGCTTCTGCTCAGGCGGCATGCAAGTGTGAGCAGAACACACGTTATCCCGATATTGTTTTTCTGCCGCATCTTGCACGAATTTTAGAATGTACAATAGATGACTTCTTCGCAGAAAATATTGGTGATTCGAATTGGCAAAATGCACTTCCGATGATTCCGTACTATCAGTTCTGGAAAAAAGGCAGAGTTTGCTCAAAACAATTCGCTTTATAAGCAAATTGCTTTGAGCACCCAACCTTTTTAGCCGATTTTGTGTCTATATAAAAGAACGCATTGTATAATCAGCGAAATATATGACGTACAGGAGGTATTTATGGGGAGATCAATTACAAGCCCAAGCGAACTCGGACCAATGCAGCTAAGCGAATTCGCACGATACGATATAGCTGAAATATATGATGGAAAAAACGGGCACATCTACTATATCAGTTTGCCTCGCAGATTCTTTTTTAGAAGAATGCTCAGATTATTTCTTATGCTGTTCGTGATTTCATTCTTCACCATTGGAATTTTCATTATACCGCTTATCCCTTGCTACATTATAGCTTTTCATAAAATATCGGTATTTGCAAATTGGTGCCAAACTTTAAATCTTTCGTATAAGAAAATCATGATCTTCTGTATTTGTGTATTGCTCCTATTTGAAGTAATTGCAATCTTTTTACGACCGTTGGTTTGGAATCTCATTATATCACTTTAAACGGAGGGTATTATATGTCTGAATTTTCTGCTATTCCAAATGTGATTTTTTCAAAGTCTGATTTTCATCCGATATTGTTTGGGCTTGAACAACTTGATGTTGGTTTGGATAATTACACTCCATATATTAGTTGTTCACACGAGGATATTGCCGAGCGTCAAAAGGTGTTTAGAGAAATTCTTGCCGAGCCTGATATTCTGCCACTTTACGAAAGGCTATACGAAAGTCTGAATGAAATCATTGAATTACAGAGAAAAACACTCCCCAACGATGATGGAGAAACACTTGTTTACTCCATTCTTGAAATACGCTCATTTTGTGAGATCATTGATTTTTTTAAGCAAAAATTAAGCCCTTACGTTGAGACACAAAAAATCACTTCGAAATGTATGACTAAATTGATTATGTCATGCTGTGCCGTATATGAAAGCGAAGAGTACAAAAGTATCTGTGCCTGGATGGATCGCATGAACCATCAGCTGAATTCAATCAAATCGGTTACGCTCGGAGCGAATCTCGATGCCCAGCTTCAGATCAAGGAAATTGGCATTGTATCATTTAATCCGCATCCATTTGTCGGTGGTGGAATTATAAAAAGTCTATTTCAGGAAATCACTGCTCCAGAAGAATACAAGTGCATGATATCTCTCGGCATACATGAAACAAAAAGCCTGTTCGGAAAGAATGCCGTCAGCATAAATCATGAGATGTTTACCGGGATGAATTCCGTATACAAAAGCACATTAAAACGAATTCGAAAAGAATTGTTTGAATATTTCAAAAAAGAAATTAGCGCGTTATGCTCTGTAACAGCTGATTTGAAATTTATAATTGATTGCGGAAAATATCTGAGGAGGATCACCAAGAAGAGCGGATCGCTCGTGTTTCCTACTGTAAGCAATCAAACACACATACAAAATTTGTATCTTCCAAAGCTTCTCGACAAGGTAGACATAGCGAATATTGTTTGCAATGATGTTTGTATGGACGCCAACAATCGGATATATATTCTAACCGGTCCAAACAGCGGAGGAAAATCAGTATATCTAAACTCTGTTGGCATATCACAAATTTTGTTTCAGCTTGGGCTGCCAATTCCGGCAACGAAAGCAGAAATGAAAATATTTAATTCCATTGCGGCAATATATGTTCAAGATACGAAGAATTCCAAAGACGGAAGACTTGCTGAAGAAGTTATAAGACTAAAAAAATGCATAACAAGCATTAAAGACGACACGCTTATGCTGCTTGATGAGACGTTTTCGAGTACAAGCGCTTTTGATGGCGTGTTCCTTGCTGAATCGCTTATAAAGTATTTGCATAGATCGGGAATATATCTGATATACATAACGCATTTCCACGAGCTTGCACAGAAAATTCCGCAACTGAACGAAGATGGATTTGCCGTTAAAATGCTTACTGCGGAAAACAATGCAGGTAAGCGAACATATAAGATCGTGCCATACAGCGGAAGTTCGTCCGAAACGAGCCTCGCAAAGGATATTGTTATAGAAAACGGGCTTGGTTTTCTTTTTGAATAGATATTTGTGGCTGGCTACGATCCATTTGTTTTGACTGCTTTTGGATTCTTGAAAAAGCAGCACTTCGCCCGCGAGGTGCTAGAAACGAGCGAATAAAGAAGGAAACCCGAGAAAATCTCGGGTTTTTTGTGCGATATCTTTTTTGGTCGCACGTATTGACACGTCAGACCCCAAAAGATATCAAGTTTGACTGCCGTTTTTTTGATACACCATAGCAAAATGTTAACTGTATGTATGAAGCTATCTTGCATAGAAACATCTGAGATTGTAGAAAAGGGTGCCTATGCTTCATCTTTTCTTGCGATTTTCGGTTCGTAGTGGAGCCAAGCGGAGCGAAAAACCAAAAAGCTCGTGCCGCTGAAGTCCATGCATCCCATGGCAACAACGGATGAACTCAAATCGGACTCGCCGATCTTCATAAGTCTTATGGATGTACCAGCTTTTTTGTGTGTCGGGAGTTATTTTGCGTATTCTACGATGACTGCGTCAAACGCCTTGCATGCCGCCATGTCGCCGTAATGAACCTTGACAAGCTTCATGTCGCTCATGAGGTTGATCTTCTGTGTGCTCTCAGAGTGATTGACCGCGATCACATAGACCTTGTCGCCTGCTTCGTGAATGGTTACAGCGACATTTTTGTTGTCAGTCTTAACGATATGCTTGTCAAGCTCAGGCTTGAATATCTCGCGGTAGATCTCTTCAACATCGTTATCAAATGCGCGATTCTTGTCGATCAGCATCGACTCAACAGGAATGTTGACAAACCAAACCTCGCCTTTGCCGAATTCTGCACGAGTGATGAGATCGCTCTTGACTGCCTCGGCGCGAGTCTTTTCCAAATACAGTTTGCGATGCTGAACATACTGAATGGACTTGCCGTTTAACTCAAGCGTACCGCTGCCCCAAGTCTGTTCGCTGTCGAGGATTTTGTTTCCGGTGAGTGCTTCGAACTCCGAAAGGAAGCCGGTGTCCTCAGAGATATAGAGCTTTGCGCCGTTTGCGACCTTTTGCTTGAGTGCAAGGTAGTTTTCCTTGGGCATGATGTTGTTGCCCTTAATGCTCGGAAGCAGGTAAACATCAGCGTCAGGGATTTCCTTGTTCGCATTGGCAAAGGAAATGTTTAGACCGACCTGCTTTGCGAGAATGTATGTCATGAATGCAACACCCCAAGTATCCTGACCGCCGGAGATCAGGCAGACCGCATCCACGTTTGCCGCGGGAAGATCGAAGTCGAAGTTCAGCTCGGAGAGACGCTTCATTTCCTTGAGCACGGGCTTTGGCTCACGGTTCGGGTAGATCATGCCAAGCTCATTCTCGACCATCGTCCAAGTATAGGGAGGTGTCATGAGGTGAGTCTGCTCATTCGCGCACCACCAAAGGATGCCGAAGCCGCCGTTTGCGAGGGTAGAGAAGTAGTTGACGCGCAGGGTGGCGGGAGCAAGCTCCTCGGAGCATACTGAAGGTCCCATTGTGCCAACTTCCTCAACGAGGCAGGGCTTGTGGCAAAGATCTGCGAACAGCTTGGCTTCTGCTGTGGCAAAGAGGCTGGTCTTGATGTAGCTGTTGGTATCGTTGGTCGTATGTGTACCCCAGAAAGGATAGGGGTGGGTTACCATCATATCACAAACAGCCGCCTGTTCATCCGGGCGCCAAGCACCGTCGGGATTCATCTGGTGGATACCGCTGATCATAGGACGGGTTCTGTCAGAGGCATAAACCGCATTGGAGATGATGCGTGTCCAGTTCGCAGCAACATAGTGGCTGCTTGCGTGACCGATACAGCCGCACTCATTTCCGTGATCCCAAGCGTAGATGGCAGGATGATGCTTGAAGCGCTCAACGAGACCCGTAACAAGAAGCTGCTCAAAATGCAAAGCAACGGGATCGGTATAAAGATCCTTTCCGAAAAGCGCAGCAGGAATGAAGGTTCTTCCGCTCATCCAACCGGTGACAAGACCGACGATGAGTTTGAAGCCGTATTCCTCGGCAAGATCGCAGAACTTTTCAAAGCGAGCAAGCATGGTCTCATCGAGATAGTAGGGATTCGAAGGAAGACTGCCGTCTGCCATGCGGTATTCATTGATGGTGGCAGCAATTCCGAGGAAGGGTTCGACCGGTTGAAAATCGCGCCAGTTCGGGAAAACGCGAAGATACTTCAGTCCGTGAGAGGAGAGAATCTTAAAATCGTCTTTGATGGCATCTTCATCGAAGTTGCGCCACATCTCTGTGCCCGCATTGGATGCCCAATAGTTACATCCAAGGAAAAAATCGTTTGGAATTTTCATAATCATTACTCCATTTCTGCTGTGACAGCACTTATGAATTTTACTGTGATCGCGCACGTCATATCGCGGTTGATTGATGCTTTCATTGTACACTAAAACAGTCGGAAAAGCAATAGTTTATGAGAAATTTATGTAATTTCATAAACCAGCCCGACTTACACTATGGGATTTAAATCAGTTATGATCAATGGTGAATTTTCTCCTGCCTTTCTGACGGAATAGTAACTACAGATTTCAAATATATCCAATGCAGACTTACCGCCTTTAGGCATCAACAAAAGCGATATCAATGAAAGTGGGCGACTTTTTTGCGAAGATCTATCTTGCAAAAAGTCAAATATACCGCTTATAATATACCGACTATTGCCAAAAAGCCTTTTATACATATTTTTTGGCACTCGGGTTGAAGCTACCTTGATCCAATCACGCAGATTTGGAAGCGCATCTTTATTGTACACAGTACAAGAGGATATTTTCGCTCTCGAAAGATTAATAGTTGGTGCCTTTGAAAATGCTGACAAAATTGCAATCAGTTCATAATTAGTTTCGCTCATTTTGACATGATCCAAAACCACCGCGAATTTATATCCGTCTTTATATTTGTAAGCGTAACAGCCTCCGATCTCAAGACCATCTATCAGGTTTTGAGCGTTTTCCTCACAGTGATATAGAAATTCATTCAAGGAAATTCCCAATGACTTCTTTATTTCTATTCGAAATGTATTCTTTTTTTTGCACATAAACGCCGAAACACCGAGAAGTCTATCTCTGCTTTTCGGCTTTACCGCAATATGCGCGATCTTCTTGATAACTGACGCTCCGAGAAAATCATCGGCAGTAACGGTAAACATTCTACCCATTACCTCTTGACAGAAATCCGTGGCTTTGAGTTCATCCGCAGAATACACGCCGTTGAAAATAACAACAGTAACTTGTTCTCTTTCTTTCTGTGGCTTGAAGCGTTCAAGTATGCACATCACACGGTAGCCGTTATCAAATTTATAAGCAAAGCAATCACCTATTTCAAGAGGCGGAAACGTCTTTTCCTCAGGTGGAGCCGTTCTTTTTCGTTTTCTCGGCTTCTCACGAGGGGTCTGAATCATTGTCAGAAAATTTTCAAGGTTTCTTTGACGAACGAGCAAGTCTTTCTCGGTTGCTTCAAGCTCGCGGCAAAACTCAATATTAGCTCCGCTTTCAATGATCTCTTTTACACGGTTCAAGACAAGATCCGATTGTTCACAACACATCCATTCGGCTTTTGCAAGCGCGAAATATACGTCGTGCATCACACCGTCGTCATCGTCAAACTCAGCGAGAGACTTTGCAAGAATGCCGGCGGTGATTTCAGCAACCGCCTTTCCGTTGTCGTATGCTTCCATAAATTCATCGTAATACTCACAAAACTCATCGGTCTGTGCTATTCCCATTCCCCAACAGCCCATAAATACACCACCTTTCTCTCTTTACTATATAGCATATCACAATTTTGTAAACATTTCAACTGTTTCGCCCGTTTGAATTCAGCTACATGTTTGAAAATCCCGACATGCAGAGTTTTTAGTGATATGCCGACTTCGTCAGCGTGATATTTTTGCTTTCGCTAAAGTGATATTGCTCCACTTCGTTCCGCAGTGATATTATATTCGCCTTTTCAACTCGCGAAGCGAATATCACTCGGCGTAAGCCGAATATCACTGCGAAGCAATAGAACTCGCCGTAGGCGAATATAACTGAAAAAAGCACTTGCTTGCGCAAGTGCTTTTTTCTGGCTGGGATGGCCAGATTTGAACTGACGAATGCTAGAGTCAAAGTCTAGTGCCTTACCGCTTGGCGACATCCCAGTATTTTCAACCTCAATATTATACCATAGCCGCCACCGAGATGTCAAGGCTTTTTTACTAAATAAACCAAGAAGCTTTCCTTATAATGAAATTTTAGCCGTTTGCACGTCAAGAATCTCTAAAAACGGGAGGTGTGATATGTGCACGGCAATTTTTGATAATAAATTCGGTAGCTTCTTTGGCAGGACTCTTGATCTTGAATATTCTCTGGGACAAGAGGTTATAA
>JAZNMQ010000058.1:0-15890 GCA_045579745.1 Candidatus Flemingiibacterium sp.
GCAAAAAATAAGCCAACCGCTTTAGCGGTAGCTTGAGTCCGCTTGCGGTTGGCAGATCTTTCAGTGGGCGTTCAGCCCTATGCCAGTACCACGCCCTTATAGGGCGGAGCAAACCACCGGCTTTGCCGGTGGTCATGATTTGCGCCTTTACATAGCAGTGTCCCAAGCATATCCATGTGAGGCGGTGCGCAACAATTTAGAGAAAAAACTTGACTTTATCACACGAAAATGGTATAAATATATTGAGTAAAGCTGTTATTTGCACGGTTTCATGCCGCTTTTTCTTTGAGCGGAATATCTAAAGGTGCATGCAAACCGGATTATGATAAATAAAATCAGCCCGATTTACGCAAAATAATATAAGCACGCAAAGCGAGAGTGCCGATTATCTGATTGAGGCTCTCGCTTGCCTTGTTAATTAACGATAACGGCAAAGGCTTGCCGAAATACAGCGGAGGTTGCCTGAATGAACGATGAAACAAAGCTTGACCTGATGCTTGAAAAGGTCAAAGAGTTTATAACGAGCGAATTTTACACGCCGATGGATATGCACGATTTAGGGGCAATGATGGCACTTGATGTGTCGGAATACGATACTTTTGCCGAGGCTGTGGACGAGCTTCTTATGCGCGGCGTTATAATCGAAACGAAACGCGGAAAGCTCATTCCTGCGGCTGATTCGGGCCTGATTACCGGCGTTTTCAGCGCGACCACGCGAGGCTTTGGCTTCTTCAGGCGCGACGGTGAGAGCTCCGACGAGGTGTTCATTCCCCGTGACAAGGTGAACGGCGCAATGCACGGCGACCGCGTTATGATAAAGCTTTTAAAGCCACAAAAGGGAACTGACTCCGAAAAGGGCAGGGAGGGCGAGATCGAACGGGTTATCGAGCGCGCGCTCACCGAGATTTCGGGTACTCTTAAAATAATCAAGGAAGCTCCAAAAAAGCTTCCCAAGGGCAAAAAGATCAGACGCGCTCCTGCGACAAAAATGGTCGTTCATCCCGATGACCCTCATTATACCTTTGTCGTTGATGTGCTTCCTGCGCAGGCGAACGGCGCGAAGGACGGCGATAAGGTGCTTGTTCGCTTAACAAAATATCCGACGGGAAAATCGGATTCCGCGCGTCCTCATGCAATGGGGCGTGTCGTTCGAATTTTTGGTCAATCGGATTCACGCGAGGCAAACTATCACTCGATTCTTCACTCAGCCGGAATAAAAACTCGCTTCGATGAAGAAACGCTGAGCGAAGCCCGTTCTATCAACGAGGGCTGTACTGTAGGCGACAGACTTGACCTCAGAGATAAGGTGATCTTCACGATTGACGGAGCTGATGCAAAGGATTTTGACGATGCTATTTCCATCGAGCGCGAGGGCGACGGCTATCTGCTCGGTGTGCATATTGCGGATGTTTCGCATTATGTTAAGCGTGGGACTGCACTCGATAACGAGGCGCTTTGCCGCGGAACGAGCGTTTATTTTGTCGATAAGGTAGTTCCGATGCTTCCCGAGAAGCTCTCAAACGGCGTTTGCTCGCTCAATGTCGGGACGGATAAGTACACTCTGTCAGCCTTGCTTCATTTTGACGCAGAGGGAACGCTGCTTGAAACAGAGCTTCGCGAAACGGTGATTTCATCGAAGCTCAGAGGAGTTTATACAGAGGTAAACGATGTTCTCGCAAGCGGCGAGAGCTCGGAATTTTATGATAAATACGCATTTCTGTTCCCCGAAACGCTTCCGACGATGGTAGAGCTTTATGAAAAGCTGCTTGCAAAATCGCGTGCGCGCGGCTCGCTCGAGCTCGAAACCTCAGAAGCCATTATAATTCTCGGAGAGGATGGTCTGCCAACCTCGATATGTCCTCGCGAGCGCGGAGTATCTGAGCGGCTGATTGAACAGTTCATGCTTGCCGCGAACGAGGCTGTTGCCGCGTGGCTGTCATCCATGTCGCTCCCGTGTATCTATAGAACGCATGAGGAGCCATCGGATGAAAAGGTCGAGGCTTTTAAGACGTTTGTTCACAATCTCGGGCTCGATATCCGCCCTCTCAACCGAAGAAAGCTGCTGCCGTCATGCTATCGCGATGTTTATGATGAAGCACTTTCGCGGAATATGGGAGCTATTGTTACGCCCGTAATGCTTCGCTCGCTTATGAAGGCTAAGTACAGCGCCGCAGCTGCACCGCACTTTGGGCTTTCCTGTGAGCTTTACTGCCATTTTACCTCGCCTATCAGACGCTATCCCGACCTTGCCGTTCACCGTATCGTTAAAAAAGCATTGCATGGGGAAATCGGAGATGGCGCGACCTCGGCGCTTGAAAAATTCGTCATCGAAGCGGCTGAAAAATCAAACGAGGCAGAGCTTCGCGCGATGAATGCGGAGCGTGAGATTGAGGACCTTTATAAGACTCTTTATATGTCAAATAAGATCGGGGAAAGGTTTGTCGGCGTTATTTCGTCTGTAACCTCATTCGGATTTTTCGTTGAGCTTCCCGACACATGCGAGGGGCTTGTGCCTATTGTATCGCTTGACGGCTGGTTTGAGTATGATGAGAAAAAGCGCGAGCTTTCGGGCGGCGGCATAACATATTCTCTCGGTCAAAGCGTCAGGGTGAAGGTCGTTTCGTGCGATGTTTCGGCAAGACGCGTTGAATTTAATTTAGTTTAACATCGCAAGCATAGCCGCTGTGACTGAGGATGCGCGAACGGGCGTATCAGGCGTCATTTTGGTGTATTCGAAGATGGTAAGCCCGTGCTCGCGGCAAAGCCTTACGGCATCAAGACAGCAATCGTAAACCTCAAGCTCGCATTTTGCGTTAGCTTCGCCGTAGCGCGCAAGCGTCATTATATCATCTCCCGAGCATTCAAGCCCGAGTGAGCGAAGCGTCAGCGGGTCGGCAAAATCAAGCTCGGGAAGTGAGCTTGCAAGCCTGTAGGTGTTAAGCGCGTCAATAAGCTCGGGCGTTAAGCTGTCATTGGTTTCGCGGGCAAGCCCGAGCTCCTGCAGAGCCGCCGAAAGCTCCATTACCATGGGCGAGCGCTCGTTTACAAAAATTATTCCTGTTTGCATACTGTTCTCCATTTCGTTTAGTGAGATTAGTTTTCCGCTCGGTGGGAGTTTTATTATTTGTAAATTTTGTTTACAATTAGGGCTTGAAGCGGTGGGAAATCTATGGTATACTGTTCGTATAAGCTATAATTTTAAGGATGACAAAATAATGGAAAAGAAAGCTATGATAAATATTCGTTCGGTGCATTATCAGCCGAACGATGAGCTTTTGCAGGGCTCAGCGCGGGATGTGTTCTGGTCTGACAATCAGGATTCGGTAAACGCACAGCGCATTGATATAGATTACGAGGGCGTACTGAAAATAACCGAAAGCCGATATGAGCTTGAATACTCCGAGTCGGAGCTGACGGGCATGGAGGGCGCAAGGACCGCTATTGCCTTTGAGCTTGCAGAGCCGAGTATCGTTTCGATGAGCAGAAGCGGTACTGTAACCGCGCTTCTTTGCTTTGAGGCAGGTCAGCGTATTATCAGCTCTCACTCAACCGAGGAAATGGATATTTCCATCGGTGTTGATACATATGAGCTTGAAAATAAGCTTGATGAAAACGGCGGAGAGCTGAAGATCCGCTATGGCCTCGAATTTCGGGGAAGCCTTGTTGAACGCGTTAGCCTTCATGTAAAGGTTAACCTGCTTTAATTATGGGAAAGGCTATGACCGGCGCACAGCTCCGAGGCGAGCTGAAGCGCATTAAAGCAGGGGCGTATATATTTTACGGCGACGAGAATTATTTAAAATACCGATTGCTGTGCGATATTCGTAAAAAGATATGCGAGGACGAAAGCCTTGACGCGTTCAATCATTTCGTATTTACGCGGGATAATTACAGCGCGGATTCGCTCTATTTGGCAATCGCCGCCATGCCGATGATGCAGGACCTAAAGCTTGTCGAGCTTTATGAGCTCCCTTTTTCGGAATATCGGAAAAAAGAAGATATCGAGGGCTTTGAGGCGGCGCTTTCCGCTGCAGAGCAGAGCGAGGATACGGTTTTTATTATATATACCACGCCCGAAAATTTTGACCCGGGTGAGCCGAAATCGCCGAGCACACTCATGAAGCTCTTCTCGAAATATGCAACTCCGGTCGAATTTGCGCATGAAACAACGCCTCGCATTATGCAATGGGTTCAAAAGCATTTCTCAAACGAAAAAATCATTGCCGAGCAGGCTGAATGTGCGAAGCTTATTGAAGCTGTCGGACACGATATGACAATGCTCGCAAGCGAGATCGACAAGCTCTGCGCGTACCTGCATTACAAGGAGCGCGACAAGCTTTATTCTGCGGACATTGAGTTTATCTGCTCGAAAAACAAGGAGATCGGAGCGTTCGAATTTGCCGACGCTATTCTCGATACGAACAACGAAAAGGCGTTTTACATTCTCGGGGATATGAAGGTAAAAAACGAGCCTGTTCCGATAATCCTATCGGGTATTACGAAAATTTACACCGACCTTTTGAGCTTGAAGCTCGCATCAGATGCGGGGCTGAAGCCTGAGGATGCAGCAAAGAAGGCAGGCATTCATCCGTATGTCGCGAAGATCCGCATGGCTAAGGCGAAGGCGTGTGAGCGTCAGGCGCTTGAGGATGTTATAGAGCTTTGCGCCGAAACGGATGAGCTTCTTAAGTCGAGCCCTCTTGACGGATATATCCTGCTCGAAAGGTTGATTATACAAGCTTCTCAGTTCAGAAAAAGGAAGGTATTCTAATTGTCAGACAAGCTTAAAATAAGCCTTCCTATCATAGTTGAGGGAAAGTACGATAAAATTAAAATTGCGTCGATTGCAAACGCGCAGATAATTGTGACTAACGGCTTCGGAGTGTTTTCATCGGACGAAAAAAAGGCACTCATCCGCCGACTTGCTGAGCCAAACGGGGTGATCGTGCTGACCGATTCAGACGGTGCGGGGCTTGTGATACGCAATTATTTCAATTCGATATTAAAAAAGGAAAAGGTGCATCACCTTTACATTCCCAAGGTCGAGGGAAAGGAAAAACGCAAAAAAGCCCCATCAAAGGCAGGAACGCTTGGAGTTGAGGGAATGGAAGCTGAGGTGCTTCGGAAAATCCTCGCACCGTTTTCGACTGATTCAGAGGGATACACAAACAAAATGCCTGAGCTGACTAAGGCTGAGCTTTTTGCGGCAGGCTTGTCGGGTGGAAGCGGCTCGGCTTTGAAACGCCAAAGGCTTTGCAAGGCTCTCGAGCTTCCGGATAATCTGTCGGCAAACGCTCTGCTTGAGGCTATAAACATGCTCGGCGAGAGGGAAAAATACGAGGCGTTTTTGAAGGACGACACTAACTGAAAACAAACAAAATGCAGAGGAGTGACATGGAATGCGCTCTGAATATTCCGTAAAAAACAGTTTATACGCTATAATCGGACAAGCCGTTTCACTTATCGTCGGCTTTGTAACGAGGATAGCGTTTGTTCGCATTCTCGGAGAGGCGTACCTCGGCGTTAACGGAATTTTCTATTCGGTGCTGTCACTTTTGTCGCTGACTGAGCTTGGTATGGGCTCGGCGTTTACATATGCTCTTTATAAGCCGCTTGCCAATAAGGAGTATGAGCGGCTTGGAAGGCTGATGAATTTTTATGCCGTTGCTTACCGAATTGTCGCGCTGGTCGTATTCCTGCTCGGATTTTGCATTGTGCCGTTTTTGCCGGGCATTCTACGCGATGTGCCGCAGGTTGAGCATGTTACGCTGATATTTTTGCTATTTCTCCTAAATTCATCGCTGAGCTATCTCTTTTCATACAAGCGGACGCTTGTTAACGCGGCTCAGCTTGACTACCTGAATTCGATCAATCTCGCTGTATTTTCCTGCATTCAGAATGCTTTGCAGCTTGTGTTCCTGATCGTTACAAAAAATTATCTGATCTATCTGCTGATACAGCTTTTATGCACGCTGATGTCGAATATTGCGATCTCCTATACCGCAAAAAAACGCTTTCCATATATTCAAAAGGTAAAGGGCTTGCCCGAAAAAATCGAGCTGAGGCCGATTGCAGAAAACGTGAGATCAACGCTGCTTGCTCGCATCGGAAGCGTTGCTGTTACGGGAACGGATAACCTGCTTATTGCGACCGTCGGAGTAATTCTCGTCGGGCTGTATTCCAACTATTTACTGATTTTGCAGTCGGTTCAAATGATACTTCAAAAGGTCATAGAGGCGGTTACTGCAAGCGTTGGCAACCTTTTCACCGACAGAGAGGACGCAGGGCATCGGCTTGATGTATACGAGGATATTACGTTTGCCGCATCTTGGATGTACGGATTTTGCGCAATTGCACTCGATTTGCTGATGACGCGTTTTATTGCGCTCGTTTTCGGTGCAGGGCTTGAAATACCAAGCCTTGCGGTTCATATTATGTCGCTGAATTTCTTTATTGCAGGGCTGCGTCAGCCAAACGCGATGTTCATTAACGCGGCGGGACTTTTTTATCACGTCAGATGGCGCGGACTTATCGAAGCGGCTGTGAATCTGACGGTTTCAGCGATTTTTCTTTGGCTCGGGATGGGGCTTGTCGGAGTTTTACTCGGAACGACGGTTTCGCATATAACGGTCGGGCTGATTTGGGAGCTGCTTTGCGTATCAAAGCAATGCTTACACAACAGCATCGCTTCATATATTCGCATTACGGGAAAGTTTACCGCTACAATTCTAGTTGGATGGGTGCTGACGGGTTTTGCGCTCCACTATGTAGGCGATGGCGTTTTCGGCTTTGTTATTTCAGGAATTATTACGCTGATCATGCCGAATCTCCTGATGCTGTTGCTGTTTTGCAGATGCAGAGAGTTTGCATTTTTAAAAAATGCCATGCTCAAGCTCTTTAAAAGGGCGCTTGGCCACGGCAAATAATATTCATAGCAAGATTTACACAAACAAAGGGCGTTCCAATCGGAACGCCCTGAAATACTATTTCGGAATAATTACACCATAGTCGCCATCCCTGCGGCGGTAAACCACGTTGGTAGCACCCGTTACAGAATCGCTGTATACGAAGAAGCTGTGACCGAGAAGATTCATCTGAAGAATTGCCTCATCGGGAGTCATCGGACGAAGCTCAAATTCCTTTGTTCTGATTATCGGCTCGTCGTCCTCCGAAAGGATTGGCTCAGCCTCCTCGATAACGTTCTCACGAAGCCTTTTTTCGAGGCGTGTCTTGTTTTTTCTGATCTGACGCTCAATCGAATCGGTAGCAAGGTCAAGCGCATTTCTGTAGGTGTCGGAGCTTTCCTCGCCGCGGTAGATCATTCCGCCTGCCGTAATCGTTACCTCAACGCGTTCGGCAGTGCGCATTCTGGAGAGCTTGATTACTGCCGTTGGCTCATCACGAAAGAACTTGTTGTATTTAGCAAGCTTCTTTTCGGCAATAGGCTTGAAATCGCTCGGCACATCAACATGAATACCAATGTAACTAATTATCATTATCTCTCCACCTTTATATTGAATTTGCAGGGTGATTTGTTTGCTCCCTACGCCTACATTATAACACGAATATGTGAAAAGTGCAATAGAGTTAACAAAAAATTCACGCAAATTTATGCGATTTAGCAAATTGACATGTTTGGAACTTTATTTTTGTGGAATATGGCATTCTTTTTGAATTATTACGGCGCAACACCTTTTATTATGGCCAAATTTGTATATTTGACCATTGACACGAGTTCGCGAAAATGATATAATATAATATCATACTTTATTTTAAATAATATCACTTGGAGGACTCATTATGTCAAAGAAACTTCGTGCCGGTATAGTCGGTGCAACAGGTATGGTAGGTCAGCGCTTTATCACTCTTACCGCCGACCACCCTTATTTTGAAATCTCAGCTCTTATCGCAAGCCCTCGTTCGGCAGGCAAAACCTACGAGGAAGCTCTCGGCGGCCGTTGGAAGCTCGCTGAGCCGATGCCTGAGCTCGTTCGCAATATGGTAGTTATCGACTCCTCAAAGCTCGATGAAATCAAGGAGCTTGTTGACTTCGTTTTCTGCGCGGTCGACATGAAGAAGGATGAGGTCAAGGCTCTCGAGGAGGCTTATGCAAAGGCTGAAATTCCCGTTGTTTCCAACAACTCCGCTAACCGTTGGACACCCGATGTTCCGATGGTCATTCCGGAGATCAACGACGAGCATCTTGCTGTAATCGAAGCTCAGAGAAAGCGTCTTGGCACAAAGAAGGGCTTCATCGCCGTTAAGCCGAACTGCTCGATTCAGTCCTATGTTCCGGCTCTCACTCCTTTAATGAAATACGGCATCACCGAGGTGGTTGCTACAACCTATCAGGCGATTTCCGGAGCAGGCAAGACCTTCAATGAATGGCCCGAAATGATCGATAACGTAATTCCTTACATCGGCGGCGAGGAGGAAAAATCCGAGCAGGAGCCTCTCAGAATCTGGGGCAAGGTCGTTGATGGAGCTATCGTAAAGGCTGACGCGCCGATCATCACAACCCAGTGCATCCGCGTTCCCGTTACCGACGGTCACACCGCCGCAGTTTTCGTAAAATTCGCAAACAAGCCCACCAAGGAGCAGATTCTTGAAGCCTGGGCAAGCTATAAGGGCAAGCCTCAGGAGCTTGAGCTTCCCCATGCACCCAAGCAGTTTATTCACTACTTTGAGGAGGATAACCGTCCTCAGGCTAACATCGACCGCAACCTTGAGGGTGGAATGGCTATCTCGCTCGGACGTCTTCGCGAGGACACACTCTTTGATTACAAGTTTGTCGGTCTTTCGCACAACACTCTGCGCGGCGCGGCAGGCGGCGCGGTAGAGATCGCGGAGCTGCTTTACAGAGAGGGCTATCTTAGCTAATCGTTTAACGCGAATTTCCTGCGCCGAACGGCTCAGGCAAAAGAAAGGATGTCGAAAATGGACAAGCTGAATATACTTATCGTCGGCGGCGGAGGACGTGAGCATACTATCGCCGAAACAATCAGAAAATCCCCTCGCGCCGGCAAAATCTATATGGCTCCCGGAAATGGCGGCACAGCGTTGTTTGCCGAAAATCTGCCTATCAAGGCTACCGATGTTGACGGCGTAGTTGCCGCGGCAAAGGAATATAAGATCGACCTCGTATTCGTAGCTCCGGACGATCCGCTTATGCTCGGCATGGTTGATCGCCTTGAGGCTGAGGGTATTCGTGCATTCGGACCTCGCTCCAATGCTGCGATTATTGAGGGCAGCAAGGTCTTTTCAAAGGAGCTCATGAAGAAATACGGCATTCCGACCGCGAAATATGAGGTTTTTGAATCGTCTGACGCGGCAATTGCGTATATCGAAGCACAAAACAGCTTCCCGACTGTTATCAAGGCAGAGGGACTTGCACTCGGCAAGGGCGTTATCATTGCCGAGGATATTGACGCGGCAAAGGCAGGCGTTCACGAGATCATGGACGACAAGGTGTTCGGAGATGCCGGAAGCCGTGTCGTAATTGAGGAGTTCCTGACCGGTCCCGAGGTTTCCGTTCTTGCATTTACTGACGGCAAGACGGTCGTTCCGATGGTTTCCGCGCAGGATCACAAGCGCGCATACGATCACGATAAGGGACCGAATACCGGCGGCATGGGAACCTTCTCGCCGAGCCGTATTTATACAAACGATATTGCACAGATTTGTATGAAGGAGATCTTCCGTCCGACAATCGACGCAATGGCAAAAGAGTGCAGACCCTTCAAGGGCGTTATCTACTTCGGTCTTATGATTACAAAGGACGGCCCCAAGGTTATCGAATACAATGCACGCTTCGGCGACCCGGAAACGCAGGTCGTGCTTCCAAGACTTAAGACTGATCTTCTTGATATCATCGATGCGGTAATTGACGAAAAGCTCGATTCTCAGCCGATCGAATGGGAGGACAATGCTTGCGTATGCGTAGTTGCGGCATCGGGCGGCTATCCCGTTAAGTATCAGAAGGGCTATAAGATCACAGGTCTTGATAAGCTTCCCGAGGACATAATGGTGTTCCATGCGGGAACCGACTTGAAGGACGGAAAGTTTTTAACATCCGGCGGCAGAGTTCTCGGAGTTGTTGCAAAGGGAGATAATCTCGATGCGGCAATTGCTCATGCGTATGAAGCAATTGAGCTCGTTAAGTTCACCGATATTCACTATCGCCGCGATATAGGAATCAAATGAATCAGGAAGCAAAAAAGCGAAATCTTCTCTCCTTGATTGAGGAAAAGATGCCAGAGCTCTCAAAAGGGCAGAGGCAGATTGCGGAGTATATACTTTATCATTACGATAAAGCGGCGTATATGACTGCCGCAAAGCTCGGCTCGCTTGTCAGCGTGTCGGAATCGACGGTCGTGCGCTTTGCACTCGAGCTTGGATTTGACGGTTATCCGGATCTTCAGCATTCCTTGCAGGAGCTGATACGCAACAAGCTGACATCGCTTCAGCGTATAGAGATAACAAACGACCGAATCGCAGATAATGAAATACTCGAAAAGGTGCTTATCTCCGATATCGACAAGATCAAGCGCACGCTTGATGAGATTGACCGGACAAGCTTTGAGCGCGCGGTCGATGCGATGATCAACGCAAAGACGATATATATTATCGGAATGCGCTCATCCTCAAGCCTTGCAAGCTTCCTGTTCTTCTACCTGAATCTGATTTTCCCGAATGTCAGACTTGTTCGCACAACGTCAGGTTCGGAAATATTCGAGCAGATTCTGCGAATCTCGAAGGACGATGTAATAATCGGAATAAGCTTTCCGAGATATTCCAAGCGCATTATCAACGCGCTTGGGTATGCTAAATCGCAGTCGGCTCATGTTATCGCGCTGACTGACAGCGCATCATCTCCCTTAGCTGAGCATGCAAGCGACCTTCTGCTTGCAAAGAGCGATATGGCATCTATGGTCGATTCGCTTGTTGCACCGCTGTCGATCATCAACGCGCTTATTGTGGCTATCGTGAGAAAAAAGAAGGATGAGGTAGAACAAACCTTTACAAAGCTTGAGAATATTTGGGATGAGTACGAGGTCTATGATAAATCTCATGGCAAATAAGAAAATAGCTGTTATCGGCGGCGGCGCGGCAGGAATGGTTGCGGCGATCTTTGCCGCCGAAGCAGGAGCGGATGTCACGATCTACGAGCGAAACAACAGACTCGGAAAAAAGCTCCTCATAACCGGCAAGGGCAGATGCAATATAACCAACAATTCGGACATCAATACCCATATCGAAAATACACCGCGTAATCCTCGCTTTTTATACACCGCGCACAATAATTTCACGCCGCAGGACGTTATGGCGTTTTTCGAATCGCTCGGCGTTCCGCTGAAGACCGAGCGCGGAGAACGCGTTTTTCCCGTTTCCGATAAGGCGTCTGATGTATGCGGAGCACTAAAGCGCAGAATCGGTCAGCTTGGTGTGAGGATTGTAACTGAGAGGGTTACAAAAATTAGTGGCTGCGATGGCGCGTTTGAGGTCGTAACCGAGCACGCAAGGCACCAAACCGAGGCGGTTATTATCGCGACGGGCGGGAAATCATATCCGCTTACGGGCTCAACGGGAGACGGATATGAATTCGCAAAGGCGTTCGGTCATACTATAATCGAGCCAAGACCATCGCTCGTTCCGATAGAATGCGCCGAGAGGTGGATACCTGAGCTTATGGGCTTGTCGCTGCGCAATGTCAGCCTGACCGTTTCGGATGCGGGCGGCAGAGAGGTTTATTTTGAGCAGGGTGAAATGCTCTTTACGCATTTCGGAGTATCGGGACCTCTTGTTTTGTCGGCATCGGGTCATATGGATGGACTGCCAAACAAAAAGTATAAGCTTTCCATCGACTTGAAGCCTGCACTTGATGAAAAGACGCTTGACAGACGCTTGCAGTCCGATTTTTCCAAAAACATCAACCGCGATTTTATCAATTCGCTCGGGGAATTGCTCCCGACGAAGCTGATACCGATAATTGTGAAGCTTTCGGGTATAGATGAGCGCCGAAAGGTGCATTCTATTACTCGAGAGGAACGTCAACGCCTTGTTGAACTTTTGAAGGGGCTGACGCTGACTGCGACGAAATTCCGACCGATAGATGAAGCGATCATCACATCGGGCGGTGTTTCCACCAAGGAGATTTCTCCGAGGACAATGGAGTCAAAGCTCTGCCCGGGACTGTATTTTGCAGGCGAGGTAATCGACTGCGATGCTTACACGGGAGGCTTTAATCTGCAGATAGCCTTTGCAACAGCAAGGCTTGCAGGCGAGAGCGCATCGCTGTAATTTGCGAGTTACAATAATTTTGCACTATACAAAAATTTTTGCGCGATACAAAAATAAATTTAGAAAGCCCCTGTATTTTGGGGCGAGGAGTGAACATGGTAAGGATTGCACTTGACGGACCGAGCGGAGCGGGTAAAAGCACGATAGCAAAAGAGGTTGCAAAGCGCCTTGGGATAGTCTATCTCGATACGGGCGCGCTTTACAGAACTATCGGACTGCATGTGAAAAATCACGGCATTTCGCCTGACGACGAAGCGGGTGTTGCAGGTGTGCTCCCCACATGTGAACTCGACGTAAAAATTGAGAACGGCACGCAGGAGGTCTATCTGAACGGAGAGGCTGTCGGCGACAGAATCAGAACTCCCGAAATGTCCGAATACGCTTCAAAGACATCGGCAATGCCTGCTGTCAGGGCGTTTTTACTTGAAAAGCAGCGCGAAATTGCCCATAGAAGCTCGGTTATTATGGACGGCAGAGATATCGGAAGCGTTGTTCTGCCCGATGCGGATGTTAAGATTTTCCTGACAGCATCGGCCGAAACCCGCGCGAAAAGACGACTGCTCGACCATAAGGCGAAGGGAATTGAGATCACATTTGAGGAAGTGCTTGCCGATATCAACGAGCGCGATTATCGCGACACTCACCGCGCGATCGCTCCCTTAAAAAAGGCTGACGATGCAGTTGAGCTTGACAACAGCGAGCTTTCGTTTGAGCAGTCGCTTGAGGCTGTATTAAAGATAATCGACGGCGTAGCCGTGGAGGCATGATGAGCACCTATTTAAGGCTTAAAAAAAATCTGCAGAGCTTTATAAAGTGGCTGTTTCGCATTCATGTTCACGGTGCGGAGAATGAGCCGCTCGAGGGCGGATATCTCGCCGTATCGAATCACATCAGCTATATCGATGTTATCGTTATGGCTGTTGCCGCAAAGCGCCAGATTAAATTCATGGCTAAGAAGGAGCTGTTTGGGGTTCCGCTTCTTGGAAAATTAATTACCGCGCTCGGAGCATTTCCCGTTGACCGCTCGGGAAGCGCTGTTTCGTCAATCAAAAAGACGATATCGCTTCTTGAGGCAAACGAGGTAGTTGGTATGTTTCCGCAGGGTCACCGCTTCCCAAAACGCAGGTTCGACACTACGAGGGGCGAGGTAAAGGGCGGCGCCGCAATGGCTGTATACCGCGCAAAATGTCCGGTACTGCCTATGTTTATTTCAACAAAGAATGATAAGATCGCAATCTTCCGCAGAATTGATATATACATCGGAAAGCCGATTGCCAATACGGAATTCGGCTTTGAGAACGGCGGAATGGAGGAGTACACAAAAGGTGCAGAGCTCATTTTTGACAGAATAGCCGAGCTTGCACCCGAGGAGCGACGCAGCAATGGAAATTCATGTAGCTAAGCTTGCAGGCTTTTGCTTTGGTGTAAATCGCGCGGTTAAGGCTGTCAAGAGCGCACTCGAGGGCGAATATAAAACCGTTTGCACGCTCGGCAAGCTTATACATAATCCCGGATACATCGCTGAGCTTGAAAAAAAAGGCGTTCGCATCATCGAAGCCTGCGACATCGACAGAGTATGGGCGGAGGCATTAAAAGACAATCCGACCATAGTTTGCACCCGTGCACACGGTATAGTACGCGAGCTTGATGAAAAGCTGAAGCGGCTTGAAGCGGAGAATCCGCATTTTCATGTTCGGGACTGTACTTGCCCGTATGTAAAAAAGATTCACAGCATAGCCTCTGACCATACGGACAGCAATACCTTGCTTGCCGTTCTCGGAGATGAATCGCATCCCGAGGTGGAGGGAATTGTCAGCTATGCAAAAGGGCAATACATAATTGCGCCGACAGCAGACGAGCTTGCGGAAAAGCTTGAAAATGCAAAAATCGGCAATATGCCCATAGTTTTGGTTGCGCAAACCACTCAAAATCTAAAAGAGTGGAAAAAAACTTTAAAAATTTTCGAAAAACTATATACAAATACAAATATTTATGATACAATATGTAGTGTAACAGAAAATAGGCAGGATGAAGTTTTGAAGCTATCCCGAAAAATGGATATGATGGTTATTATCGGCGGGCGAGAGAGTTCAAATACAAACAAGCTCTACGCTATCAGCAAAGAGAATTTAAGCTTATCGTTTTTGATTGAAGATGCTTCCTCCATTCCGCTCGAGTTTGTTCGACCCCATATGAAAGTGGGAATCGCCGCAGGTGCCTCAACCCCGGGCGAAATTATTCAGGAGGTTCATAATATTATGAGCGAAAACATTGAAATGACATTTGAACAGATGATTGAGGATTCCCTCAAGCCCATCAACAACGGAGACCGTGTAACCGGTATTATCACTTCCGTTGCAGAGAACGAGATTCACGTTGATATCGGAGCAAAATTCACAGGCATCATTACATACGATGAGTTGACTGATGACCCCTCTGTAAAGCTTGCTGATATTTATAAGGTTGGCGACGAAATCGAAGCTAAGGTTCTCAAGGTTAACGACGCTGAAGGCGTTGCACAGCTTTCCAAGAAGAAGATTGACATTGATAAGAATTGGCAGAAGGTCGTTGAAGCTTCCGCTAACAGCGACGTTCTTGAAGCTAAGATTATCGACGTTGTAAAAGCAGGCGTTATCGGTCTTTGCGATGGCGTTCGCGTATTTATTCCTGCTTCCCAGTCAGGCATTGCTAAGGACGGCGATCTCAGCGTTCTTCGCGGTCAGACAAAGCAGGTTAAGATCATCGACATCAACGAGCCTAAGAAGCGCGTTGTTGCATCCATCCGCGTAGTTGAAAGAGAGCTTAACAAGGCTAAGCGCGAAGCTTTCTGGGCAAACATCGAGGAAGGTCAGCAGTACAGCGGTGAGGTTAAGAGCCTCATGAGCTACGGCGCATTCGTAGACCTTGGCGGAGTTGACGGTATGGTTCACACCACTGAGCTTTCCTGGCGCCGCATCAAGCATCCCTCCGAGGTTGTTAAGGTTGGCGATGTTATCGATGTTATCGTTAAGTCTGTTGACAAGGAAGCTAAGAGAATTTCTCTTACCTACAAATCTCCCGATGCAGATCCGTGGAAGCTCTTTACCGACAAATATGCTGAGGGCGACACCGCTTCCGTAAAGGTTGTATCTCTTATGGACTTCGGCGCATTTGCTGAGGTTGTTCCCGGTGCTGACGGTCTTATCCACGTTTCTCAGATTAGTCTTGAGAAGATTGCAAAGCCTTCCGATGTTCTCAAGGTTGGCGATGTAGTTGATGCTAAGATCACTAAGATCGATGAGGAAGCTCACAAGATCAGCCTTTCCATCAAGGCACTTCTTACTCCTGACACTGCAGAGCAGGAAGAAGCTACCGAGGATGCTGAATAATTAAATATTTAAGGAGAGAAGAATTTTCTTCTCTCCTTTTTTATGCAACGGTGAGTTATACTATCAAGTGCAACAGTAAATAAAATTGAAGCCCATATAAATCCATGGTATAATTGTAATAACCACAAAACAAATAAACCAAGGAGGATTTATATGAGCTACCATCATTTTACCATAGAAGAACGCTGTTGTCTACGGGAATTTTACAATAAAGGCTATAGT
>JAZNMQ010000059.1:0-13415 GCA_045579745.1 Candidatus Flemingiibacterium sp.
AGATCTTTCAGTGGGCGTTCAGCCCTATGCCAGTACCACGCCCTTATAGGGCGGAGCAAACCACCGGCTTTGCCGGTGGGCATGATTGTGCGGTTATTTAATTTTGATAATGGATTCATCCCATGCCGAGGGAGCCTCGTAGCCGAGGAGATTAACCATTGTAGCGGCAACGTTCGAGAGTCCGAAGGAGCCGTCATCTGCCTTGATCTCATACTTGTCGCTTGAATTGTTGTCGTAGATATAGCAGGGAACGGGGTTGAGGGTGTGGCTTGTCTTAGCCTTATAGGAACCGTCCTTGTTCTTTGAAATGTCGCCCGTCTTCTTGTTGAGCTCGTACATTTCGTCAGCGTTTCCGTGGTCAGCGGTGATAAGAGCCGCGCCGTGGAGCTTGTCTACGACAGCGAGAATGCGTGCGAGCTGAAGGTCGAGCGCTTCAACGCTTACCTGTGTTGCGAGGAAGCTTCCGGTGTGACCTACCATATCGCCGTTCGGAAAGTTAACGCGGAGATACTTGTATTTTTTGGATTCGAGGCACTCGATAAGCTTGTCGGTGATCTCTGCACACTTCATCCAAGGTCTTTGCTCAAACGGAACAACATCGGAGGGAATCTCGATGTAGGTTTCAAGCTCGTCGCTGAATTTACCCGACTTGTTGCCGTTCCAGAAGTAGGTTACATGACCGTATTTCTGAGTTTCGGAAATTGCGAGCTGTGAAACGCCGGTGCCTGCAAGGTATTCGCCCATGGTTTCGGTGATTTCGGGAGGAGAAACGAGGTACTTGTGCGGAATGTGGAGGTCGCCGTCGTATTCGAGCATTCCAGCGTAAACCACCTTAGGGAATCTCACGCGGTCGAACTTGTCAAGCTCAGCATCGTCGAATGCCTTGGAGATCTCGATCGAACGGTCGCCGCGGAAGTTGAAGAAGATCACGCTGTCGCCGTCGTTGACTGTTCCGACGGGCTTGCCGTCCTCTGCAATAACGAAAGGAGGCAAATCCTGGTCGATTACATGAAGCTCCTCGCGGTAGGTCTTAACAGCCTCGGCAGCGCTTGCGAACTGTCTGCCCTCGCCAAGAACGTGAGTCTTCCAGCCGAGCTCTACCATTGACCAGTTAGCCTCGTAACGGTCCATAGTAATCTGCATACGACCGCCGCCTGATGCGATTCTGATGTCGAAATCAGCGTCACGAAGATCACTTAAAAATGCTTCGAACGGGTCGATATATTCGAGCGCGGAGGTTTCACCAACGTCGCGTCCGTCGATAAGAATGTGAATGCGAACCGACTTGACAGCTTCTTCCTTAGCGCGAACGAGCATAGCCTTCAGATGGTCGATGTGAGAGTGAACATTACCGTCGGAGAAAAGTCCGAGGAAGTGAAGTGTGGAATTGTTCGCCTTTACATTAGAGATGAGCTCCTGCCAGGTTGCGGATGCGAACATCTTTCCTGATTCGATAGACTGCGAAACGAGCTTTGCACCCTGCGCGAAAACCTGACCTGCGCCGAGAGCGTTGTGTCCTACCTCGGAGTTACCCATGTCATCGTCTGAGGGAAGTCCTACAGCGGTTCCGTGAGCCTTAAGATTAACATGCGGATACTTTGCAGCAAGCATGTCAAGTGTGGGTGTGTTGGCTGCGGCAACAGCGTTTGCGGCATTGTCGGGAGCAATACCGATTCCGTCCATTACGATGGTAAGTACGGGACCTTCGATGCCCGCGAAGCCTGCAAGCTTTGAAAGTTTTTTATCCATTATCTTCCTCCAAAAATTAAAATCATTCAACATATATTATACACCCAAATTGTGAATAAACAATGATATTTTTGATATTTAATCAGATTTTGCTGTTCCTATAAAAATCGCAGTTTTTGTAGGTCGTTTTATGGTATTCTTGACAAGCGCGGGGTGAATTATTATCGCACGCCGCTTTCGATTCGCCGACAAATATCGACCCATTTCGTTGACAATACAGTGCGTTCATGGTATACTATACACATAAAATGTAAACATCGTTAGGAGCTTTATTTGATGAAAAGAGTTCTGATTTCACTTTTATTAATACTCCCTTTGATTTCTCTTGCAATCGGATGCGAGAAGGCTCCCGAGCAAACGGATACCGAGGCTGAGCCTGCACCTCCACCCGAAGTGATTGAGGTAATAGAGGATGTTACCGTTTTGTTCACGGGTAATACCTGCGGCGGACTTGACGGGGGCTTTGATTACTCAGCTCTCTGCGAATTAAAGAACGAGATTCTGACTTACAACGAGAATGTACTTCTTGTTGACCTCGGCGGCTTTGCAAATTGTCTGCCGACAAATTCAAATAATCTCATGGAAGCTACATTATCATTAATGAGCGCTGTCGGATATGACCTTGCAGTTGCGGCTGACAGCGAATTTGTGATGGGTGTTGACACACTTTTAAGCGCGAGCGAAAATGTCGGATTGCCCTTTGTATCGGCGAATTTTATTGACACAGCTGCGGACAAATCCGCTTTTGAGCCATACAAAATATTCGACATCGGCGAAAGAAAGATCGCTTTTGTCGGCGTGAGTGCTCCGACATTGATTCCCCTTGGATTCATCGATAAGGATGGAGTAGTGAAGTATTCCTTCTGCGAGGCTGATTTATATGAGCGAGTGCAGGGCGCTGTTGACAGCGCGCTTGGTGAGGGTGCGGAGCTTGTCATACTTCTTTCAAATCTCGGGAATGAGGCGTCTGATACGGATTTTACGGTATCGAAGCTAATTTCTAATACCAACGGAATCGACGCTGTGCTTGACGGAATGACATCAAGTGATAACAAAAACGAGCTGTTTGAAAACAGCCAAGGCGTTAAGGTTCCGCTCTTTGCGCCAAATTCGGAGCAAGGCTTTGCAGGCTGCCTCGAATTATCCGCAAATGGTGATATCAACGCACGGTATATTGATGCTTTCGAGGGAAGCGATACTAACATCGCAGCTCTCGTGAATGAATTAAAAGCAGAATTTGAAGCCGAAAGGACAAAAACGATCGCAAAATCTGACAGCGAGCTTATTGCTGTTGCTCCCGAAACTGACATCACGGTCATAAATACTTCCGAAACGAATCTCGGAAATCTTATTGCAGACGCATATAAATATGCCTCGGGCGCGGATGTAACAATTGTCAGCAGCGGCGAGATCGCTTGCGGAATTCCCGCGGGAGATATAAATGTCGATAGCATTCTCTGTGTAATCGACGGGGGAGCAACACTTAATTTGGTTAGAGCAAACGGAAGCGAGCTTCTCGACTGCCTTGAAATTGCATACAATAAGCTCCCTGAGGCGTCGTTGGAATTCCTAAGCCTTAGCGGTATTACTCTCACGATCGACATGAATAAAGCTCCGACAGTAATCACCGATGAAAATGGCGTATTTTCAGGAATCGATGGCGAACGGCGCGTAACGGACGTCGTTATAGGTGGGGAGCCGCTCGATGTCAGCAAGACTTATTTGATTGCATACTCAAGCGAGGCACCGCACAGCCTGACGGGCATTTTTGACGACAACGCTTTTGTTTTCAAAAAATCAATTAAGGCGACGGCGGCGATCGCAGCATATTTATGTGATTCGCTTGGCGGAGCTATCGGAGAGGGATATTCGCATCTTTATGGCGAGGACAGAATCAGAAAAATTCCCTTAGGTGAAAAGGAACCGCCGAAATCGACCTCTGACCTTCCGCAGATCTATATTACAACAAAAGGCAATGCGGCTATAAAGCGTACGTCTTACATTTCATGTGCGATAACCATTCACGACCCGACGGGCGTTTACAGCGATATTTACGACGAGGTTTCTACAATTAAGATTCGCGGAAATTCTACTTCTGTCGGCGAAAAAGCGCCGTATAACATCAAATTTGAGTCAAAACAGGATGTGCTTGGGCTCGGTACGGGCAAGAAATGGAATCTGCTTGCGAATATGTATGACAAAACGCAGTTCCGCAATATGCTCGCGTTTGAATTTGCCGACGCTATTGGTGTTAATTATGTTTCAAGCTCGCGCTTTGCTGAGGTTTATGTAAACGGCGAATATCGTGGCATGTATCAGATTTGCGAGCCGATTGGCGCAAGCCCGACGCGTGTTGATATTGATCTTAGCAATAACGAATATCTGCTTGAGCTTGAGCCAAGGGTTGGATATTCAAACGACTATCACATAATCGCTCCGTATACGGGATATATATTCGGATATAACGAGCCTGAAAAGCCGACGGCTGACCAGCAGGAATGGCTGAAGGAGTTTCTCAAAAAGGTCGAAACCGCATTGTATTCGGGCAATTATGAGACGGTAAAGAAGTATATCGATGTCGAGTCGTTTGCAAGAAACTACATCGTTCAAGAGCTGTTCAAGCAGGTCGATTACAATACCTCAAGCACACGCTTCTATGTCAAGGACGGCAAGCTGTATGAGGGGCCGATTTGGGATTTCGACCTCAGCAGCGGTAACTGCTCGTTCTACTATTATCCGGCATACAATAACGATACTACCACGCGCTTGTCATATCAAGGACGTTACACGGTCGGCATTTATAATATATATCTTTTCCGTTACAGCGAATTTAAGGAGCTCGTAGCTTTGCTGTATAAGGAGCTGCAGCCGAATATTGTAAACCTCTATGAGGCGAACGAGCTTGGTCAAAGCCGGATTGACGAGCTTCTCTCGAAGTATCAGGCGGATATCGACCGAAATAATACGATTTGGTCAACAAAAGAGCGCTCGAATCTATATGAGCATGTTCCCGTTGACGGTACATACGAGGGAGAAATAAACTATCTTCGTGATTGGCTGAAAAATCGAAATGAATGGCTGTATGATTACTATTGCAAATAGATGTACTGATGCATCGGTTATACTTTGAGAAAAGTTGTATTTATCATTATACAACAAGAAAAATGTGTAAATTTATGATAATATATAAATTACATCATAAAAACTACAATAATGATGAAATGTCTTGAAAGGCGAGGAGGAAAATTATGATTCTTAGCAAGACAAGGAACGGACACATGCCCAAATTCCTTATGTGTATTTTGGCATTTTGCATGTGTTTGTTGCTGCTGATCCCCGGTGGCTTGATCGAGGGCGTATCGGCAGAGGTAATCAAGGCGCCGTTGTTGGCAATCGGCGGTAAAGTTGAAACTTTGCCTACCATCGACGGTGAATTGAAGGAAGAATTCTGGAACAACGCAACATGGCATGATGTAGCAAACCGTCAGGTAGCTTCAATGCTGAGCAATAACTGTAATTTTGCTGTTGCATGGGACAATGACAATCTCTATGTAGCTGTCAAGGTCGTAGATGCTGAAATTGTAACGGAAAATATCCATGAAAGCATTAATAACAATGATGGCATCGAGATCCTCATTGACCCGAAAAATGCCAAGCTCCTTGGCAAATTCGATGTTAAATCGCTCCGTTTAATGTATCAGGTCGTGGACGGTGCATACCAGATCTGGGGCGGCGTAACCCCTCAGAAGAATCTCTCGGCAAAATACCCCGATGTTAAGGCTGCACATGCTATGACCGATGACGGTTATATCGTTGAAGCACTGTTCCCGTTTGCTGATCTTGGCATCGAGAATCCCAAGGACGGTCTTATCATGGGCTTCGAAGTGACAAACAATGATGACGATGCTGCAGAGACCAAGGCTGCCAGCGACAGAAATACGCTCTATTGGAATGAAGAAACCAAGCTGGATAGCCCGGCAACCTGGGGCAACCTCTGCCTTTATAACAAGGCAAAGCCTGTCGTTTCTTACAAGGGCACACCTAAGGTTGACGGTGTGATTTCTGCTGACGAGGGTTGGGTCTTCACGAGTGAGGCACCCGGCAACGACAGACTCAGCTACACATTGGCATCCATGTGCGATGATAAGAATTTGTATCTCGCAATTGATCTGAAGGGTACCGATCTTGCAAACAGCGGTATGACACTTCTCCTCGATTCCGATGACTGTAAGGATAGTGTTGCAGGCCATTTGATGCAGGTTGTACACTACAGCTTCCAAAAAAATACGGCTAATGAAGGCGCATCGCTTATAACCTCGGCATCCGTGGGCGGAGATGACGGTTATATTCTTGAGCTTTATATTCCGCTTGATAAGCTTGGCTACAAACCCGAATACCTTGATACTGTAGGTATGGAGATCGAAATGTTTTCAGTTCATGAAAACTATGATAACTCCAATCCGAGAGTAATGTGGAGCAATGCGACAACCGATAGCGTTTGGTCATACTCAACAAGCTACGGTACGATCATCCTCAACAATCCTAATGTAGCGGGCGGCAATAATGTAGCTCCCACAGGAAATCAGATCTCCTCTTACTCAATCGCAGAGGGTACGAAGCTGTCGGGCAAGATCACAGTAACCGATCCCAACGGTGATCCTCTGACATTCACCTTAGACCCCAATAGTAAGAACCCCGGCGAGAGATCCGGCACGTTTGAGCTTAACGAAACTACCGGTGAATGGACATATACTCCTCCCAAGGACATCGTTATTGTAGACACGATCCTTAACTATTATATTCTGGCTGACGACGGACATGGAGGAACATTCCATCAGAGAATTGAGATCCGAATCGAGCACAAGCCGACATTCAAGACCTATCATGTGGATGGAGATACCGGTAAGGATACAAACAAAGGTCTGACTCCCGAAACGGCATTCCGCACACTATTTGGTGCGGTAACCCGACTTCGTCCCGGAGATACTCTGATCGTTCACGAATCGGAAGTGCCGTATGGATATACCGAGCGCGCTGAGCTTCAGATAAAGAATTCAGGTCTGCCCGAGGCATATATCACCATTAAAGCGGCAGAGGGCGAACGTCCTGTTATCAACACAAACGGCGCATGGAATACGTTTAAGGTTGCGGGCTCATATATAATTATTGACGGTCTGACAGTAACAGGTATCGGAGATCAGATGCTGCCCCAGATGGCGGATAACTTTAGATACTATCAGCAGAGTCTTACCGGTGGCGGCTTACATGCCAATGTCTCGACCTTCAACACCAACGGTATCTCGGTTAATCCCCTCAGCGGTCAGGGCGTAAGTGATGTTGGTATTGACAGAGTAAAGGTTACCCATCACGTTGTAGTCAGAAACTGTGTTATTGATTACATCACCGGAAGCGGTCTCGGAACCTCGGGAAGTGACTATATCACATTTGAAAACAACACGATTACCAACTGCTGTTGGGGTGATATGTACGCAAACAGCGGTATTGGCACGCTTGGAAACATCGATATTGACGACAACTTCGATGCACACAAGATCGTAATCAGAAATAACATAACTGCAGGAAACCGTCACTTCGTACCGTGGGTTCATATTAAAAAGTTCTCGGACGGTAACGGTATCATCGTCGACTCCACCGACAATGCAAAGACGAGCAAGAGCCGTCTTGAGAAGGGCGACAAGTGGGGCGTTCAGCCGTATATGGGCAGATACTTAATTGCAAACAACCTGTCATACTTTAACGGCGGTTCGGGCATTCATGCATTCGACTCAGCAAATATAGATATTGTAAATAACACGATCTATCAAAATGGTTCCACACCTGCGCTTCGAAATGAATACAGCGACCTCTTCTCGAATTCTTCGGATGATGTCAGAATGTACAACAATATTGTATATTCCAGATCTGATGGACGTGAAAACATTTCCGGCTCGTCGAGCAGCGAGGTTGAGTATGACTACAACCTGTTCTTCAACTCCGAAGTCAACAACCTTGGCAAGAACATCGCGGGCAAAAACGGCGTGGCAGGTACAACAGCAGGTGAAAACAACCTTTACGACACGGATCCTCTGTTTGTGAATGTCTATGATGTTGACTACGATACAGGAACCCCATATCCCGAGGATTGGGAAGACTTTATGGTTCAGTATGCAAATGACGGCGGATACTTCATCGGTGCAGACTACAACGTAAATATCCTCGGATTTGACTTCACGTTGAAGGAAGATTCGCCTGCAATTGGCAGTGGTAGTAAGGAATGGTCGGATTTGCTCGGAAATACGGATAACCGTATGGGCATTTTCGGCACAATCGGATCTCCGATGAGACCTATTGTTGCATCCGATGCAGTTCCCTCAACCTACTTGGATCTCGGTGAGGCTCCCAAAACGGAACCGGCAACATATGATGATGTGAAGGATAACGAAACGGATACTGATAGCAATGTTGGCTCCGATTCCGATACGGCTGACACCGACACAACTGATGTTGAGAACCCGACAGATTCAGCGAATACGGTGATCTTCTGGATCATTGGTGCAGTTGTAGCCGTTGGCGTAATCGTTGGTTTGATCTTCGGTTTGAAGAAGTCAAAGGCAAAGAAAAACTGATAATCGATTATTTGAAAGTGACACCGCCGAGGGTATTCCTCGGCGGTGTTGTTATGGACAGATTTATAATTTTATGGTATAATATACGCATAAGCCTTGCGTTGCAAGTCATGGGCTTCGCCCATGCCGCGCTTTGCGCGGATGCGTTATTGACGACTTCGCAAAAATGCCCTTGCAAGCAAACATTTTTGCTTCATAGTATAATAAAAATAGTTCCAACCTTTTTCAAAAAACGTGTCTATATGGGTGAAAGCTTTCAACGAGGTACAAACAAGTGAACAGACAAAATGCCGAAAAAATCACAACTGAATACCTAAAGCCCATATTCGGCTTTGCGCTGAAGCGGTGCAAAAACACACAGGATGCTGAGGATCTTTCGCAGGAAATTGTGTTGAAGGCGTTCCGTGCACTTTTAATCAAGGACGATATCGGGGATGTCAGCAAGTTTATTTGGACAATTGCACACAACGCACTCAGTAATTACTACCGTGATACCGCTAAAAGCATCATAGGTGTATCGATTGACGATGTAGCTGAAATCATCGCTGATCCCGATTCAATAGTGGACAACGACGATAATGCTGATGCCATCCGCCGACTGCAATGCGAAATTGCGTATCTTTCAAAACTCCAGAGAAAGATCGTAATTGCGTATTATTTTGAAAACCGTAAGCAAGCCGATATTGCAAAGGATTTAGATATTCCCCTGGGTACTGTCAAGTGGCACTTGTTTGAAGCGAAAAAAGAACTGAAACGAGGTATGGATACAATGAGAGAAACAAGTGAGCTGAAATTTAATCCTATCAAATTCCACTCATACGGCGTAAACGGCAACGTTGGAACAAAAAATATGGATGAATTCTTTCGATCGGTATTGTCCCAGAATATCTGTTACTGTGTGCGCAATAATGCAAAAACAATAAATGAGATTGCAGATGATCTTGGGGTTTCACCTGTGTACATCGAAACCGAGGTGGATTTCCTTGACAAATACGGCTTTTTGAAAGAAGAAAAGGGAAAGTATATTGTCAATTTCATTATCAGCGAACCGACAGCAGAACTGCTTACCATACAAGATACGATGTATAAGAAAGCTGCAGGCTTGTTTGCCAATGAACTGTACGATGAGCTGACAGCATCGGGACTACTTGACAGCCCCGATATCTGGTGTGGACAAACAGACGAGCCGATCAGTCTTACAAAATCCCCGCGAGCAGACCACAATTATATTCTATGGTCTTTGATTCCCTATATCTCCGCTTGTTCTGGTGAAAAACTGATGGATGAACGCATTTCATTTGAAGAGGTTGCAACAATTCGTCCTGACGGTGCACACAATATTTATCATGCAGCTGTTGTTCCTGACAATATGGTTCTTCCAGATGATTATGTTTACATGAGAAACTGGTGTGGTCCATCTTATGGTCCGCAGAGTTCCGAATACTTCTTATGGAGACTCGATACGGAATGGTCCGAGAGACGGATTACAGTTACTCATAATGCATTTGAAACACCCAAACGTATTCTTTCTCTTTATGAAAGAGAGATGGAAGAAGGACTCCTTGCCAAAGATGACTACGCATGGCTTGCAGAACACGGGTACATCAAAACCAATGGTGATTACGACGGCCATTTCAAGTCTTCCTGGCAGATTGTAACCCTCGGGAGCAAAGAAATTAAGGACAAGCTACTTGCCATCGGTGATCAGATCAAAGAAAAGTACAAGGATGAATTTGATTCATTCAAAGCACATTATGTCGAGGCGGTACTCAATTCCGTGCCTGCGCATCTTCGTAAAGTGAAGGAATATGAGCTTCAATTTATATTCCACTCTGACGGGTGGTTCCTGCTTCATTGTATCACTGCACTATTAAATAACGGCAAACTGAAGCTGCCAACCGAAGGACAGAGAAAATCGCTTACTACCCTTATTATTCACAGATAAATAGCAACACCGCCGAGAGTGACCGTACTGGCTGCTCTCGGCGGTATTGTTATGGACAGATTCATAAATTTATGATATAATTATTTCAAAAGCGCCAACCTTTTTAGATTTCTTTCCACTGTATAGGCAAACGGTACCGAGGTTAATAAAATGAACAAACAGCAAGCAGACAAACTGATCGTTGAATATCTTCCTAAAATTTACGGATTTGCGATGAAAAAAGCATTTTCTTTTGAGGAAGCAGAAGAATTAAGCTCCGATATTGTTGAGGAAGTCTATCTCTCACTGCTCTCGGCTAAGGAAATCCTGAATTTGGACGGATATGTCTGGCGAATTTCCGAGCACGTTTATTCAAAATTTGTTTCTTCCAAGAAAAAGCACGAAGGAATTTCGATAAACGGTTTGGATATTCCCGACGATACGCCGCTTTTGGACGAGGATTCTGAACTTGAGATTGATCTGCTGCGCCGTGAGATCGCGTTTTTAACGCAGACGCGCCGCAGAATCGTTTATTCATTTTATTACGAAAACAAGCCTATTTCTGCGATTACAAAAGAAATGGGAATCCCTGAGGGAACAGTAAAATGGCATCTCAACAAAGCCAGAAATGATTTGAAGGAGGGTTTTATAATGGAAAGAAAAATCGGAAAGCTTGGTATCAAGCCTATTGAAGCAACCGGATTCGGTCACAACGGAGATCCCGGAAACAACGCAGGTCCTGAGTATTATCTTGGCAATAAATTAAACCTCAACATAGTATATAGCGTTTACCATACTCCGAAAACAATGGTTGAAATCGCAGAGGAGCTTGGTGTAACTCCGGTCTATATCGAGGATTCCGTTAAGGAACTTGAGCAAAACGGATTTTTGGTTATGAAAGCCGGAAATCGCTACACGACATATGTTAATTTCAATTCCGAAACATACTCGCTCGAGCTTGAAGACAAGCGTAAGCAAAAGCAAATAGAGATCGCCGAGATTTTAGTGCGTGAATATGTACCACAGGTTCGTGCGGCTATTGCAGACGTAACGGATGTTTATATTCCAAGCGGAAATCGGGAATTATTGGAGGCTGCCGCAATATTCTTCGCGGTATCCAACAAATGCAGTGTCGCGCCGAAAATAGATCTTTCCGTGTACCGTATCAAGACCTTGGCGGGCGGTAATTTTATTGCCTACGCAGTTATCCCCGCAGTGCCGAGGGATCCCGATTATGTTCCGGCCCGAAGCTATCCGTCTTATGCAGTTTGCGGGAACATGAACCGTTGGTCGGAAAAATACCCGGTATACTCATGGTCGATTGATACACGTTACGACTCACGCGAAGGGCGGTGGGAAAATAATCTCACTTCCGACTATGAATATCTGTATGAGTTTATGACCGGAGCCATAAAGGACACCACTGCAAACAAGGAGAAATTTGACCGCTTGAGAAAGCGCGGTTATTTAACCGAGGATAACAAGGTGAACATTATGGTGATGCGTGGGGAGCGAAATGAGTTTTTCTCAAAGCTCCCGGACCTTGATGAGGGTATTAAGAGAACATTTGCGGACTATGCCCTGGAGGATGCGACGCTGAGAGCTAAGGATTATCCGCCGCAAATGCGAGATCTCATAGTGGCTGATAGTGCAGGCAGCTTTGTTGGCGGTTTTACGGTTGCGCTTATGGTTATGGATATTCTTTACGGTAATGGTACGTTCCGTACCCTTACAAAAGATGAAAGAGTAACTGCTAATCTCCTCATGTTCTGCGATAGATTACCTGAATAAATGTAAATGCCGAGAGTGACCGTAATGGCTGCTCTCGGCTGTAATTTTAGCTTAAATTCAAATAATTATAGCAAAAAATCCGAACTAATTTCGATTTACGAAAAAGTTCGGATTCGTCGGCAATGGTGAGCCACTGGAGATTCGAACTCCAGACCCTTTGATTAAAAGTCAAATGCTCTGCCAACTGAGCTAGTGGCTCGTTGCCCTTTCAGACAGCCATATCATTATATCAAACCAAATCTGCTTTGTCAATATAATAAACAAATTTTATTTAAAAATTTATACAACTTAACAAGTTCACCCCTCCCGCTTTTTGGGCAGGAGGGGATTTGCTTTTAAAACTACTCCAGCTCGAATGCGCCTGTGTAAAGCTGATAATACGTGCCCTTTTCTTCAATAAGCTTGTCGTGGTTGCCACGCTCAATAATCTTGCCGTGGTCCAAAACAATAATTACGTCCGAATTCATAACGGTCGAAAGTCTGTGTGCAATAACAAATACAGTTCTTCCTTCCATCAGCTTATCCATACCTCTTGATACAATAGCTTCTGTTCTTGTGTCAATCGAGGACGTAGCTTCGTCCAAAATCATAACGGGCGGGTCAGCAACAGCCGCGCGTGCAATCGCAATAAGCTGTCTTTGTCCCTGAGAAAGGTTCGAGCCGTTGTTTGCAAGCACCGTGTTATATCCCTGGGGCAGTCTTGTTATAAAGTCATCAGCACCCGCAAGCTTTGCCGCTGCAACACAGTCGTCGTCCGTCGCGTCAAGTCGTCCATAGCGGATATTTTCCAAAACCGTGCCCGTAAACAGGTTTGTTTCCTGCAAAACAATGCCCAAGGATCGTCTTAAATCGGCCTTTTTGATCTTGTTGATGTTAATGCCGTCATATCTCACCTTGCCGTCGGCAATGTCATAGAATCGGTTGATAAGGTTGGTTATTGTCGTCTTGCCGGCGCCTGTTGCACCGACAAACGCAACCTTCTGGCCGGGCTTTGCATAAAGCGAAATATCGGTAAGCACCTGCTTCTCCCCGTCATACGAGAAGTCAACCATATCCAAAACAACGTCGCCCTTAAGCTCGGTATAGGTTAATGTTCCGTCGCTGTGAGGGTGCTTCCATGCCCACTTGCCTGTGCGCTCGTCAGTTTCGCTAATGCTGCCGTCTGCGTCAATCTTCGCATTCACAAGGGTTACATAACCGTCGTCAACCTCAGGTGTTTCGTCCATAAGGGCAAACACTCTGTCAGCACCTGCCATTGCCATAACGATCGAGTTCATCTGCTGTGAAACCGTGTTGAAGTTACCTGTAAACTGCTTTGTCATGTT
>JAZNMQ010000060.1:0-13080 GCA_045579745.1 Candidatus Flemingiibacterium sp.
GTTAGTCCTGCCACCCTCAAAAAGAACCTGGCGTTGATCAACGCCAGGCCTAAAAAAGTTTTAAATTACAATAATCCTTTGGATTTATTTCAAGATTCTATCAAAAAGTGTTGCACTTAGCTTGACAATTCATCTAAACAACAAAAGAACGGCTCGATTACCTATCGTGCCGTTCCTTTTAATTATTGAATTGAAATTATTCTGCTGCAGCGCCGTCATCAGCAGCATCGCCTGCTGCGTCATCTGCTGCATCGCCTGTTGCATCACCTGTTGCATCACCTGCTACGTCGCCTGCGTCATCGCTTACGCTGTCAGAAACGCTTGCGTCGCCTGTGTTGAGCTGGTTGAGAATATTGTTATAATCGGTGTCGTCCTGGAAAACATACATAGCAAGAACTACTACGCAGAATACAATAGCAACGATGCTTGTTACCTTAGAGAGCATTCTGTCGATGGTGCTGCCCTTTGTTTTGCCGAAGAAAGTTTCTGCACCGCCTGCAATTGTGCCGGAAAGATTATGTGCTTTACCATTCTGCATCAAAACTGAGATGATAAGAAAAACGGCTGCGATAAGGAGAATTACTCCGAGAAATATTTCCATTATTGTTTCCTCCGAAAAGTTTTTACATCAATCACATGTTATTATACCACATTCTGTATCCAATTGCAATAGGTATTTGAAAAAAATTATCGGATTTTTTCAGTTTTTTTATTCTTTCGGTAATACAACTTAAAATCCAAGATTATTGACAACCACCGCAAAATATGTTATACTTTACTCAAGTAAATAAAAAGGAGAGAAACCATGAAATATTCACTCGACGCTCTTCACCAGAAAAAAGCATTTATATGCGACATGGACGGAGTCATCTATCACGGCAATCGTCTGCTTCCCGGAGTTCCCGAATTTGTAGATTGGCTTATATCGAATAACAAGGATTTCCTTTTTTTAACTAACAGCTCTGAGCGTGCTCCGCGCGAGCTTGCGCAAAAGCTCGGCAGAATGGGGCTTAACATAAGCGAGGACCATTTTTATACCTCAGCACTCGCAACTGCGTCTTTCCTTGCATCGCAGTGCCCGAACGGAAGCGTTTATGTTATCGGTGAGCCAGGTCTTGTAAACGCGCTCTACGATGCAGGACTTTCCATGAACGATTACAATCCCGATTATGTAGTATTCGGTGAAACGCGCTCGCTCTCCTATGAAAAAATCGAGCGCGCGGTAGACCTCGTACTTAAAGGCGCAAAGCTTATCGGCACCAACTCTGACGTTACGGCTCCCGGCGAGCGTGGAATCATCCCCGCATGCAGTGCGCTTATCTCGCCTATCGAGCTTGCAACCTCTCGCAAGGCATATTACATCGGCAAGCCCAATCCGCTCATTATGCGCCATGCAATCAAGAAGCTCGGCTGTCATCACGCCGACGCAGTAATAATCGGCGACCGCATGGATACCGATATTATTGCAGGTATCGAGAGCGAATTTGATACGGTGCTTGTGCTTTCGGGCGTTACAGATTTAGAAACGCTTAAAAGCTTCCCATACCGTCCGATGTATATCATGAACGGCGTCGGCGATATAGTTAAAAATGAAGTAACCCTCGATGAATAAAATTCCGGGCTGACGCGTTAAACGACCGCTCGCGAAAACATAACTTCCCTACCGTAAAGCATACTTTTGGGGCTTTCCGCAACACTCATCTGCGGAAAGCCCCTTTTATATTTTATACAAATTTTGCGACATCAGCAATCTGCTCAGCAATGTATGTCGCGCCAGCTTTTTCAAGCTCTTCACGATTACCAAAGCCATACAGCACGCCAATCGAGTCCATACCATTAGCTCTTGCGCCGAGCACATCATGCTCTCTGTCACCAACCATAACCGCCTCCGACGCATTGCTGATTTTGCATTCGGCAAGCGCATATGCTATAACGTCGGGCTTGGTTACTCTCGAGCCGTCAAGCGTTGCTCCCGCGATGTAGCTAAAATAACCGTCAAGACCGAAATGTGCGAGAATGCGTCGTGCGAAAACCTCAGGCTTGCTTGTCGCAACGATGAGCGTTTTGCCCATCTGTGTCAGCTCTTGTAGGAGCTTCTCCATTCCGTCGTAGACCTCGTTTTCATAAAGCCCGATGTCGGTGTAATACTCTCTCTGATAGGTTATCGCAAGACGGCTTTGCTCCTCTGTAAAGCCGCAGAACCTCTGAAACGATTCAAGAAGCGGCGGTCCGATAAAGCGGTACAGGGTGCTCCTGTCCTTGACCTCCACTCCGAATTTTTTCAGCGCATAGGTGACCGAATTTGTAATGCCGAGTCCCGAATCGGAAATCGTTCCGTCGAGGTCGAACAGTATATATTTGTACATTTAACTTCTCCCGGTTAGTTTACTTTTATGCCGAGCGAATCCTCAGCATCGGATATAAGCGCACTCAGACGCTCGGTATCGCAAACGGCAACTCTTGAATCAGCTCCGACGGCTTCGCTTGAATAAATGCCGATAATGCTTCGTGATGCGCGGATTACCGCATCCCAAAACGGCATCTCGCTCATTCTTTCAACAGAAAGCCCGAACTCCTTTGATATTCCGTCGGTCGTTATAAACGCCTTGTCAAACCTCATGCGTGAAAGCTGTGACACGGCAAAGCCATCACAGCAGGCTCCGCGCTCATCCACCTCTCCGCCGAGCATCGTCAGCTTTACATGCCTGCATCCGACAAGCTCCGCGGCGACTCCGACCTGATTGGTAACGACAGTCAGCTCGCCAAGCTCACGAGCATTTTGCAAACGATCGGAATTCTTTTCGTATGCAAGCTTTATTTCGCGTGCCATGCACCGACCGAACTTGTCTGATGCAATCAGTATCAGCTCGTCCTTCGCTATCATGGAAACAGCTCGTCTTGCGATATTACAAAGTGCTTGGTCATACTCGGGCTGCGCAGCTTGCCTTATTTTCGGCCGTCCTATTGCGAGCTCGCCGACGGGAATTGCGCCGCCGTGAGTGCGCTTTAACAAGCCCTTTTCTTCAAGTATCCGCAGGTCGCGCTTTGCGCTGTCGTAGCTTATGCCGAAGCGGTTTTGAATCTCGCCCGTTGTTATGCTTCCGTTTTCGGCGATAATACCTAATATCGCACGATGTCTTTCCTCGATAAACACAGCGCACCTCCGATTATTAATAATACAATTATAGCATAACAAGCAGTGCTTGTCAACATCAGCCCTGTTTAATAAAGCCTTGCCGGCGGTTTTTGGCTCACCGATTTTTTATGGTTCCACCGTACAATTTACGCCAGCCGCCTTGGTGGCTTTCGGGGTCCATCAGAATCATGCCATAAACCTGAATAGATAAGCTCTCACGCACTTCGGTCATAAACCTAACCGTTGCTACATACACATATATCGTAATTTAAACGCTATGTGCAAAACGGAGGTTTACATAATGTCGTACAACACCTATCTGCCTGAGGGAGCAAGCCTGAACACATCCCAAAACAAGCTCGCGATGCGCACTCTCGATGAGCTCGAGGGCGCAATGCGCGATGGATTGATACTCGAGGGAATCGTAAAAAGTGCCGAGAGCACGCTGACCCTATCGGTCGAGCTTGGCGGCTTTGTCGGCACGATGGAAAAGAATGAGGTACAGCTAACCTTTGGCGAGCCCGTGAAGGATATTGCCGTAATAACACGCGTCGGAAAACCGATTTGCTTCAAGATTATAAAAATCGAGCCGCAGCGCTTCGGTGCTCCGAGGATTACTCTGTCGCGCCGCGCGGCTCAGCTCGAATGTACGAAAAACTATCTGTCAACACTATGCCCGGGCGATGTTATTCCCGCAAAGGTCACGCATCTTGAGCATTTCGGAGCATTTGTCGATATCGGATGCGGTATAGTTTCGCTTTTATCGATTGACTCCATTTCCGTTTCGCGCATTTCCCATCCATCCGACCGTCTGTGCCTTGGAGAGGAGCTGTCAGTTGTCGTTCGCGATATTGAGCGGAATGATGACGGTCTTCCGACGAGGCTGTATGTTACGCACAGAGAGCTTCTCGGCACATGGGAGGAAAATGCGGCACTTTTTTCGGTCGGGCAGACTGTAACGGGAATAGTCCGTTCAATCGAGTCCTACGGCGTATTCGTCGAGCTTGCTCCCAACCTTGCAGGGCTTGCAGAATACCGCGACGATGTTAGTGTCGGGCAGTGCGCGGCAGTTTACATAAAGAATATAATTCCCGAGCGAATGAAAATCAAGCTCGTGATAATCGACCCTTATCGCGGCTTATCCCCCTTAACAACAGCGCTTGTCAAGGATACGCCTCGCCACATCGCTCATTGGCGGTATTCACCGATGGAATGTCCGAGAATTGTTGAAACAATTTTCGATGAGAATTAATATACTGTCATTTTTAATAAAATACTTGCATTTTTGCCAAAAATAGTGTATAATAATATCAGAAATATTATGGAGGTACGCTATGAGCAAGAATTTGATTATTACAATCGGAAGACAATACGGCAGTGCAGGACGACACATCGGAGAATTGCTTGCACAAAAGCTCGGAATAAAGTTTTACAACGAGGAGCTTATCACCCTCGCGGCTGAAAAGAGCGGAATGGCGCACCATGTTTTGAATAAAGCTGACGAAACTGCTACGAACAGCCTTCTCTATACCCTCGCAATGGGAAGCTCTGTTTGGGGAGCAAATGCAGGCATCGTTTATGATATGCCGATAAACGACAAGCTGTTCGTTACACAGTCGGATGTTATCCGTGAGCTTGCCAACGAGGCTCCTGCGGTATTCATCGGACGCTGTGCGGATTATGTGCTCCGCGACCACGAAAACACGCTGAAGTTTTTCATATACGCGCCGCTTGATTTTCGTGCGAATCACGTCGCCGAGCTTCATGATATCACGCCCGAAAAGGCTAAGGATCTGATTGTAAAGACCGATAAGCGCCGTGCTAACTACTACAATTATTATACAGGTCAAAAGTGGGGCAAGCATGAGAATTTCGACCTCTCGATCAACTCAGCCCGTCTTGGCATAGATGCAACGGCAGAAATGCTCTACAGCTTCGTCACAGCTTACCAAAACAAATTCAGCAAATAATAAACAAATAAATGGCTCGCCGCACCGCGTGAAGCGTATTGCGACGAGCCCTCTTTTTATTTTACGGTAATTTCAAATGTCTTGCCCATTGCGTTCTTGGTATTTATCGAAAGCTTCAGCTTCGGAGAAAGGCTTAAGACCTCAACGCCGTCATCCGCAGAAACGACCTCGCTTGCGGCACGGTCAAGCTCAAGCGTGACGGTGTCCTTCTTCCATGTCGGCTCAGAAAGCGCAATTTCAACACGCTCATCCGACTCGCGAACCATAACGCACGCCTTTGAATCACAGCAAAGCTTATCTATCTCGCACCTTTCGTCCTTTAGGAAGTTAGCACCGAGAAGTGACAGCTTACCATGCCTTACAGCCTGCACCGAGCTGTTATTTGCAATAATCTCAACAGCAGGCGATTCGGCGTATTTTTCCGTTTCGTCCACGCTTTTTGCGGGGAGAAGCACATATTCGTAGTTCTCGCATGTCGGATCTACACCATGGCTCAGCACGATGCTTGCAAAGCGATTTGTAACCGGCTCCGTGCTTCCTTTCTCGGTAACGCTTCTCCAACAGTCTGTGCGGTACTCACTTAAAAGCTCAAGCTCATACGGCTTCGGGAAATAGTAGCCGATATCGGCTTTGCTGTCGGCACAGCAAAGATGCGCTGTTTTGATATCGCCATACTTTGCAGCCACAGAGGTGTCGCATTTTTTGCCGTTGACCGTCAGATAGGCAGAATCGTCAATCTTGCGGTTTTCAACGACTGTTTCGATTTCTCTGCCCGTAGTTGCTTTAATGTTTGAACCGAGGCAAACAATCTCATCGTCAAACATAAACCATGATTTCATACCGCTAAGGTCGGTGCATTCGTTTTCGATCTCCATCGCGACAGAGCTGTAAAGCGAACCGAGTGCAGTACCACCGACAAGGCTCGTGTGCATCTTGGGTTCATGACCGTAGCTATAGCCCCTTGCCTCGCGCTCGGCAGTATCTACAGTTGTGCCCGGCATGCGTTTGGCGTTTATCGTAGCAAAATAGCCGTCAGAGAACTGCGCATCGTCGGAGTTGTAGAGATATATCGTTCCCTCCGAGGTATACCAGCCGCGAAGATTTTCGTTGTGGAGCGCTTCGTATTTAGCTATGCGCTCAGAGTTCATGCTAAGACCCACGGCATAGCTGTCGCGGTAATGCACTACCCTATCCATTCCTGCGAAAATATGGCTGGACGGCGGGAATTTGTAAGGCTTGATTGTTTCATCATTCATTATCGCTCTCGCACGCGGAATTATTGAAACGGGTGCATGCTCAAAGAAATCTCTGTAGCTGTCGGAGAGAATCCACGCTTTTATCTTCGATTTGAGCTCACGCGAAGTCTCTGCGTCAAGACTGCATGCGAGCATTATAAGTGATGTGATAACCTCATGGCCTCCAACATGGTCCTCCTTTTGTCCTCGCGAAATTTCGCGTCCGCGAACCATTCCCATTAATCCGCCGCGATAAATAAACGGCTCATAGGAATTTTTCACCCAATCAAGAAGCATGGACAGCTCATCTCCGCCGATATTCCACTCGGTGTCCGCGAGCACCTCCATATAGTCAACGAGGTTGCGAAGCAGCGAATTTCCATATCCGCCGTTGTATGCAAATTTTCCGTGCTGTACAAAGGAGCCGTCGGGATAAAAGCCATCTCTGTTGGTTGAATATGTAAAGATGGGCTTCAGAAAATGCAGTGCTCTGTCGAGCGAAAAGCTGTCGCCCCAGACTATTGCGCAGCCTGCAAGCGCAAAGCATTTCCAGACGCGGTTTGCGCCCGTAGTCCATTCGGGGTCAAGCTGATCCTCAATGCACATTTTGTGCGGAACGTTGGTATAGCTGTAAACTGTTGCTATATACGCATCAAGCAGTTTTTTCGGCATCTCGTCGTAAAGGAGCACGCATATGCGGTTAACGACAAGCGGTATACCAATCTCCTTATTCCACCAATGTCCCTTTCTGCGAACGAGCATATTATACCAATTATCGCTTACAAATTGGAGTCCGCTGAGAATCTTCTCAAGAAGCTCGGAATTTCCCTTGAGTGCACAGCCCTCCGTCTTGTATGCGCGAGCCATCACCTCAAGCCTCTCGACCGTTCTCTGACATGAAGCGTCGCGGTTAAACGGATGGTTCTGGTCGGGAATGTCATCCCAAACGCAGGTGCGGGCGTCATCAAGGTTCATGCTTTTCATAGCATTCTGCGCTTTTTCATTAATGTCGTCAAGCTGAGCCTTTACATTAATATCATTAAGGTCTACGCCTTCACAGCAAAGAAGTGAGTACCATCTTTTTCTGATTTCGGTAATACTTTGTATCATTTTTGACCGTAGCCTCCGCCTTGGCGGGAGCTTCCTTTCTGCCCTTATTGGGGCGCGGTTTGCGTTGGCAGTCTGAAGATTTATTTCAAACTATTCTCCTCTATGCAGTCCAGATTGCAGCTCTGTTTTTTATCGCCTCGGCAATTTCAACCGATTGCAGAGTGGATTTAATATCGTTCTCACTTTTCGTTCCGTTTTTAAGATTTTCGAAAAACGAACGGTTTTCGTCGTAAAAGCCGTTTGTCAGGTACATATCCTGAGTTTCGGTAAGCTCCTCTCCCGAAACACGCTTGACAAGCTCACCTGCATGAACGTGACTGAACTCTCCGGGCGAATCGATGCCATTCCAAATCGGAGTGCTTAAGAAGAATGTATGATCCTTTGCCGTGATGCACATGCGCTCAAGCACCACACCCGTCACGGGGCAGAAATTGAGGCGTGCCGTCGCGCCGTTTTCGAATGTGCATTCGAGAAGCATATTCGCGACATTTCTTCCGAGCTCCGGATATTCATTGTATGTAAAGCGGACCTCCTTGTAGTCACATCCCATGACATGCTTTGCGGCATCAATACCGTGGATGGCTGTCGTTTCGAAATGGTCCTCCCGGCGATCATATCGATAGAACTCATAGAACATGTTCTGCACGCCATCGGGAGCATTCGCTCTGACCTCCTCACGGAGCTTGTTAATAAGCGGCATCGAGCGGCGGTTGAATGCCACCTGATTGATAACGCCCATCTCCTCGGCTGCTTCAATCATGCTCATTGTTTCTGTTCTGTTAAGTCCGGGCGGCTTTTCAAGAAGAATCGAATATCCGAGCTTCATAACCGCGATGGCAGTTTTGCAAATCACCCACTCGGGAACTATCAGACAAACTCCATCCGGCTTTTCCTTTTTAAGCATCTCGGTAAAATCGGTATATGCGCGCTCGAAACCAAATTTCTCGCGATACTTCTCGGCATTCTCAGCATTCAAGTCGCAGCATGCAGCAAAAACCGTATCGGGATGCTCCTTCTTGTACTTTAAGTAGGACGGGCCGTGCACAGAGGAAGAATGCCCTCCGCACCCGATTGTGCAAATTTTCAGTGGCATTGTTTTATCTCCTTTAATTATTGTAGAAATTCCTTAGCGACGTCAAGCTCTCCGATATCCCACAAAAGGCGGGTCAGAATATATTTATCGCGAATATCCTTTGTGGCATCGAGTGTTTTGCTAAGCTCATCCTTCGGTATTCCGATCTCGTCGGAAGTCAGCGGCGAGCCAATTACCTTCAGCGCATTTTCAACCTTCGCCGTTTCGGGAAGCTCTTCGTCTATAACCTGACAAATCTCATCCCATTTTTCGATTATTCTCTCAAGCCTTTTAGCATGCTTTTCTATCTCGTATTTTCCTTCAAAAGCCTCAGCCGAGATCATGCCATCCGAAGCCTCGCCCATATATTCGCGAAGAAAATCAAAATATTCCTCAAGGTCGAAGCCTTTGACAAATTTCAGCGCTTTTTCACGGTTTGGCTTCAGGCCGCGCAAAAACTCAAACATCTTCAGACCGATAAGCGTTCCGATACCGCATTGAATACCATGGAAATCGCACGGTGTTCCGAGTGCCTCAGAGCGCATATCCCAAATGTGGGAGATCGAATGCTCTACTCCCGAGGCGGCACGGCTCAGCCCTGCCCATGTCATCGAAACTCCCGAAAGAATAAGCCCTCTCATAACCGCTTCAACAGCTTCGGGCTCTCTCCTTGACAGAGGCTCAACATTTTCCACTACATCACGCAGAGCGCATCTGACCGAATCGGCTACCGCCTCGCAGTAGTATTCGCCCGTGATGATATTTGAAATGCGCCATTCGCAGACCGAGAGATATTTCGCAACCATATCGCCAACGCCTGCCGCAAACATTTTAAGCGGAGCATTCTTTATAATATCCGTATCCGCGACAATTGCAACAGGGCAGCACGAATCGATCGAAACCTTTAAGCCTGCTCGGCACATTGACGAGGTTGCGGAAGCATAGCCATCCATTGACGGAGCAGTTGCTACGGTGATAAGCGGAATCTTCGCCGTTTGAGCTAAAATCTTAGCCGTATCGCCAACTACTCCCGAGCCGACAGCAATAACGATATCGCAGTCATGCTCGAAATGCATTATCGCCGAGCCGACAGTCAACTCATTGGGCTCGCAGTGCTCCCACGCGAGCGTATGACCTGACACGGAAAAACCCGATAAGATCTCCCTTACGCGCTCACCTGCGGCAAGCCTTGTATTGACATCGTCTAAAATAAACGGTTTTTTTCCACCATGCTTTTTTACAAGCTCAGGGAGCTTCAAAAGCACGCCCGAGCCTATTTCAATGTCAGCTATCGACGCGGAGTGAATTTTTCCGCATTCGCATGCAATTTGCTTGCCGATAGCATTGTCGAGTGTCAGTTTCATTATATTATCCTCATTTATGTATTTTACATTAGCAAATTATTCTGTTTCTTTCAGCTCAGAGGCGAGTCTTGCAATAGCAAAGTCAATATCGTCATCGCGCATACCTGCGAAATTGAATACAAGCGCATCCTTTTCACATTCGCCGTGGCAATAATCCGAAAGCGACGGGAGCAGTATCGACGCACGCTTTGCCGCTTCCCTCACCTTTTCTGCAGAAAGTCCCCTAAGCTCGCCAAGCACGTGAACTCCGACATCCTGCCCGACTACCCGAATCCTGTCGCCAAACTCGCGCGAGAGTGCCAAAACAAGCCTATCCCGACGCCTGCGGTAGATCATTCTCATTCGATGCACATGCCTCTCAAACGAACCGTCTGCGATAAATCTCGCAAGAAGATACTGTTCAAGCGTCGGAACTGTTGACGAGCAATGCGACAGCCGTTCCTCAAACAAGGGCAAAAGCGACTCGGGAAGCACGATATAGCCTATACGCATCGACGGCGCAAGGGTTCTTGTGAAGCTGTTCATGTATATGACCCTGCCGCTCGTGTCCATGGTTGAAAGGCACGCATGCTGTCTTCCCGAATAGCAGAATTCGTTTTCAAAATCATCCTCAATTATATAGCGCCCCTCGCATGCGTTCACCCATGAAATAAGCTCAGAGCGGCGTTTTGGCGATGTAACAATGCCTGTCGGAAAGCTGTGTGACGGAACTACATGCAAAACCGCTGGTGAGCATTGCTCGAGCCCATCGATTCGAATGCCTTCGCTGTCAGTGGGGATATAGCTGACAGCCGCGCCGAGATTTTCGTAAATCCGAGCCGCCTTTGTATATCCCGGGTCCTCAACTGCGTAGCTTTGACTTCCGAGAAGCTGATAAACCAAATTGATTAAATAATCCGAGCCCGCGCCGATTATTATCTGTTCGGGCGAGGGATGAAGACCGCGCGTTATCGTCAACAAGCGCGCAATTTCATGTCTTAGCTCGGTTACGCCTTTGGAGCTTGGCGCACAAAGAAGCTCGGAGTTTTTTTCCGCGAGCACCTCTCGCATGAGCTTAGCCCAGCTTGAAAACGGGAAGCCCTCCTCAGCCGCCGCAACCGACTTAAAATCGAACTGCCAGCAATCCTTTTTAGCTTCAGAATGAACCTGCTCTGCACGTTTAATCATCTTGAGCTTTTCGCGTGGGAAGCTTACAAAATAGCCTCGTCGCGGCTTGCTTGTGATATAGCCCTCCGCTATCAGCCTGTCATACGCATTCAGCACAGTTACAACCGAAACCGCATATTCCTCAGCCAGCGCGCGTTTTGAGGGCATTCGCTCACCGTCGGCAAGATTTCCGGACAGAATATTGTCGCGCAGATTTTCATAAATCTGCTTGTAAAGTGCCTTAGCCATCAAAGCTCCCCTTTCGTCTGATTTATGATTAGATTATACCATCGTAATATAAAATTGTCAATGTTTTTGAACGCGTTTGTAATGTATACCCCTCTCGGTTTACTTCAGTTTATTTGCGTGAACTTTTTTCTGTAAACCTATTGACAAACTCTTCGTTCTTTGCTATAATATTCGTGTTGCAAATCTCGGGGTGTGGCTCAGCTTGGTAGAGCGCTTGGTTCGGGACCAAGAGGTCGGGTGTTCGAATCACCTCACTCCGACCACATGAAAATAATCCGAACATTCTCTTACTTGGAGAAGCGTTCGGATTATTTGTTTTATTTGAGTATCCCAACTTTAATAGTAAGAAATGAACAATTGCCACAATATGTTTTTAAAAACAATTTAAAATTGATTTTTTTCCAATTAGCGAGATATAGACAACTAAAAAGTTTTATTGTATAATATAGCTACAACCGGTTGAGAAATCTTTTGTAGGAGGATTATATCGTGAGTTTTGGAAAAACAATTAAAGATCTTCGCCGCAAGCATGATATGACGCAAGAACATCTTGCTGAAATTTTATCAATTTCTCCACAAGCTATTAGCCGCTGGGAAACTGATATGGCAATGCCGGATATTTCTCTCATTGCTCCATTGTGTAATCTTTTTAATATTACTTCTGATGAACTTTTAGGCATTGATCTTACACGCAGACAGCAAACCATTTCAAGGATTTGCGATGAAGCAGACAAATATTCAAGCAGAGGGTATTTAGAGAAAGCTCGTGAGATTTTGGAAGATGGACTTCGAAAATATCCCGATAACTGCGACATTATTTATAATCTTATGTATGTCTCATCTTGGCAAAAGGATGTTACGGGAGATCGTAAATATCTCGAGGAAGCCATAAAGTGGGGAGAAAAAATTCTCGAACAAAGCACAGTAGATCATCAGCGGCATAGTGCAATTCAAGTGTTATGCTTTTCGTATCGTGATGTTGGCAGATTAGACGAAGCAGTAAAAATGGCTGAATCAATGCCCTATATGGCTGTTTCACAAGAAATGCTACTTAGCAGTATTTATTCCGGCGATAAGGGATATGCTTCCAAGCAAAGTAACGCTGTAACTTTGCTTCAGTTTCTGTCCAACAGTTTGTTTTCGATGCAAACCAAACTCGATTCCGGAGAAATGGCTTATACACCCGAAGAGGATGCTGCTCTTCGTGATAAACGCATTGAGTTTTTGCATTTGTTTTTTGAAAACGGCGATTTTGGATTCTATCATACGCACCTCTCTGACACACATCGTGAACAAGCCTTTTACTATGCTAAAAAAGATAATTACGAAAAAGCTTTGCATCACCTTTCTTTGGCAGCAGAGCATGCAATAAAATTTGTTACATCCGTAAACGAAGATTGCACGTCACTTGTTTTTCGAGGTATGTGTCGTGGTAGTTGGAGTACAAGTTCTTCAGAAAATGAAGCATCGAGATTGCTCAAAAAAATGGAAAGCAAAACTTTTGATAAAATACGTGATAAAGAAGAATTTTCAAATATTAAAAAGCGTCTTTTAGAATATGCTGACAATTGGAAAACCGAATAATCAACAAAACAAATTCAGCCTCGGCAAGGAAACTCCCTGCCGAGGCTTTCACAATTACTCTACATTACGCCGCTCCCGCCTTCTTCTTTGCTTCGGCTACGGCTCAAAAACAGTGCTCTTTACGGACATTCCGTGTTCGGATAAAGTTGCATGTGGACGACCACCGGCAGTGCCGGCTCCCAATCTCGGGTGTCGTCACTGCTGATTTTTTGTT
>JAZNMQ010000061.1:0-22616 GCA_045579745.1 Candidatus Flemingiibacterium sp.
AAAAAATTGAAAACAGGAGAAAAGTATCCTGACGGTCCGCTGGCAAGGTCTACGGTAACACCACCTAGTTCCGTTATATATTGAAAATATTTTTTCTTTTGAGCATCAGTGCCAATATTGTTTAAATGAACTTTATACTGCCTTTTTATCTGCAACTGATTGGGATTATTTTTATAATAGTTATCAAGACTGATGGACCATTGTGGGCGTTCTATCTCACTGCTGATAAAGTGGTACACATTTTTTTCGTTTGTATAATTTATATCGGATTTTATTAGTGAATCAATATTCATAATTTAAGCACCCCCATAAATTCTTATTTTCCGAACTCTTTACACATATACAGTATACAATATATTTATGAATATTTCAAGGCATAGGAACGAAGCAGACGCTCTTTGGTGAAATCGACGAAGATTTCTTTAGCAACAAAAATCAGAAAAGGGATCCTTTGTCTTTTGTATTGCAAACGGGCTTGCTTTGTGGTATAATTATCATACTTAGAGTAGGGAGGCAGCAACATGAATCGGGAAATATTCAAACTGTCGATTTTTGATCATATAAAGTCCGTTTTAACAAAAACGATTTTTATCACGTTTGTTGTTACTCTGTTTTTTGCCATAACCGCAGGAGAGCCTGCTATGGGGATATCTCTTTTTAATGTTATACTTATCGGCGCATCAGTTTACGAGTATGCAAACAAGATTACTGTAAGCATTTTCATGGACGGTGTGCGAATAGCTCGCGGCTCAAAGCAACGGGAAATCAAATTCGAAATCTATAAAATCAGTTCGACCGTGCATGGAAAGCTGACAATTGTGGATAGACGCTCGGCAAAAAAGGATACAGTCGTTTGCGGCGGCTTTAATAAAAAGCTGTTTGGTGAAATGATGACCGCAATTTCAAAGCGTCAGACGGAATATTATCTGCGCCGCAATGCTTCGGGTGAGTTCAGCTCCTCTGCCAAGATTAATAAATCTTCAAAAGAAACGGCTTCCGATGCATCAAAACGCAATCCTTATTCAAAAAGCGATCCACCCAAATCAGATGCGAATCCTATCCCGCAAAAAATACAGACAATCGCTAACGACATAGTTGCAATCGGCACAGCGGCGATTAGCACGACGCCAATAAAGAACAAAAATGCTAAGGTAGAAAAAATTGAGTCCGAGCCTGCAAGAAAAAATGAAAGCGAAAGCACGCTTGTTCCTGATAACGCCTCAAGCGAAGCTGAAAGCTTAACAAGGCATGATTTTCACTATCCAAGGCGCGATATTGTCGAGAAGGTCGAGATGGCAAACATAATGACCGCATTATGCGGCGCGCTTATAATAGTAGCTGTTTTTTTGATATGGTACATAACAATCGGTGCTTTTAAAGGCGGAGTGATTGCATTTGCATGTGCGCTGCTTGCAATCGGTGCGATTACAATAACGGCAATTATTGTAAAGCGAAAGCTTCAGCTGGGGAAGCTGTTCTCGAAAATCGAAATCACTGATAATTATTTGATTATAGACAACTCACGTTACCGTTTTGCCGACATGACGGAAATGAAAATTACATCTCCCGAATCGAATGACGGTATACGAAAGCTTTCGTTTGCGTATGACGGAAGACGCGTGGTATATTCGCTCGGCAAAGCGACACAATCAAGTGATAAGCGCGATATCCAAAGCTTTCCAAGATATCGTGAGCTCTGTCGGCTGCTCAAACAGAAAGGCTTTAAATTATGCTGATACAACCGCATTTTATGAGCTCGTTTAAATGCAAGGCATCCAAATGCGAGGATACCTGCTGTCGCGGTTGGGAAATCGATGTTGACGAAGTAGCGGCAGACTATTACAGCTCCTTAATGGGTGAGGACGGCGAATTTGTTCGCGCAGGGCTTCATATAAAGGAGCACGAGGGCGGCAAGGCTTGCGGCTATATGCTTTGCCACGAGGGAAAACGCTGTGGTTTTTTGCGAGAGGATAATCTCTGCGAGTTGATTCTTCGCCTCGGAGAGGATGCGCTTTGCGATGTTTGCCGAGAGCATCCGCGCTTTTATTCGGGCGAGGACGGACTGACTGAGGCAGGGCTTGGCTTATGCTGTGAGGAAGCTGCAAGGCTGTGGCTTGACTTGCCGATTGAATTTGATACTATAGATGATGGCGAGCCTTGCGATGAGCTGACAAAGGCTGAGCTTGAAGCGCAATTCTCGGCGATACGGCATGTTATGAGCGAAAGCGATACGCTCGGCGAAAGACTTGCACAGCTTCTTTCGGATAACGGAGAGGATTGCTATATACAGCTTCGCGAGCTGTTCACCTCGCTCGAAATGATGGATAAGACGCTTGGCGAGAAATATTCGATAGATTCACCGACAAGCTCTGACCCGCGTTTTGTAAAGCTTGCAGTATATTTTCTATATCGCTATTGGTTTGAGCTCGGTGGGGAAATGGCGATAAAATTCGCGGCGGTATCTCTTGTTATGATAGCTTCGCTCGGATGCGATGTGCAGAACAATGCAAAGCTTTATTCGGGCGAGGTCGAATATGACCCCGATAATGTGGATAGGATCTGTGATGTGATACAATCGCTCGAGCTTACCGCGCTTGTTAGAAGAATATTTAACTGCCGATAGAATACCAAATACTGCGAAATTCGAAATTTTACCGTAATCATAAAGGAGCGCGATTAAAATGAATTCAAAGGTGCTTGATAACAAGCTGTATTTGTATATGACCGAATTTTTCTCGGGAGTTGCCGTAATGGCTGTTGAGCTGGGAGCATCAAGATTGCTTGCACCGTATTTCTCATCGTCGCAAATTGTGTGGACGATTATAATCGGTACAATAATGATTGCTCTTGCACTTGGCAATATCTGGGGAGGACGGGTTGCCGACAAGGACCCGAATCCCGACAGACTGTATATTCGGCTGATAATTGCGGCAGTATGGATCGGGCTTATTCCTGCGGTAGGAAAATATATAATAATCGGAATTTCGGGGCTTTTGGTGCTTGCTGTGGATACGAATTTTCTCATTATTGCTGCATTTGCATCCTGCCTTGTGGTATTCGCCTATCCGCTGTTCCTGCTTGGAACGGTAACGCCGTCGCTTGTCAAATACGCGATGAAGAGCATGGACGACAGCGGAAAGGTTGTCGGACACATGGAGGCGTTTAACACCGTCGGAAGCATTCTCGGAACCTTTTTGCCGACATTTGTAACCATACCTGCGGTCGGTACAGCGATTACATTCCTCATTTTTTCGGGAGTTTTGCTTGTTCTCGGAATTATATACTTTGTATCAGTCAAGCGCTGCTATGTCAAATGCGGCGTTGCGGTAGCTGTTGTTATTGCTTCGGCGATCGTCGGTCATTCTGACAGCTTCGCGTTCTGGGAATCTGATCTCGTTTATGAAAATGAGTCAATTTACAATTATTTGCAGGTCAAAGAGGACGACAGGAGAGTGCTTTTATCTACAAACGTGCTGTTCGGCGTGCAGTCTGTTGCAATGAAGGACGGCGGCTTGACCGGAATGTATTACGATTATGCGCTTGCCGCACCTTATATGGCGAAATCTATCAAGGACGATTCTCCCGAGATACTCATTTTGGGGATGGGAAGCGGGACCTACGCAACTCTTTGCAGGAAGTATTTCCCCAATGCCGATATTTCAGGTGCTGAGATCGACGGAAAGATAATATATCTCGCGCGCGAATATTTCGGAATGCCGGAGGATGTTGCGGTCGAGGAATACGACGGGCGTGCTTATTTAGCGGTTGATAAACGCAAATACGATGTGATTATGATTGACGCTTATCAGGACATTACAATCCCGTTTCAGATGTCGACCTTGGAGTTTTTCTCACTCGTTCGAGAGCACCTGAAGGATGATGGAGTTATGGTTGTTAATCTCAACATGCATTCGGCAAACGAGGGGAGCATTAACGAATATCTGTGCGATACTATTGCGGCAACATTTGATAATGTCAAGGTCGTAGATGTTGTCGGAACAACAAACCGCGAGCTTTTTGCATATAACGGAGAGGTCAGACCGCTTTCGGAATCGCTGCTTCAGACCGATGATTATTTGCTTCAAAAAAAGCTTTTGCAGGTTGAAGCCAATCTTCTCGATTATGTCGGAGGTGAGCGCATTCTGACCGACGACAAGGCTCCCGTGGAGCTTCTTGGCATGAGGGTTATAGATTCACTTATAACAAACGAGCTGTCGTATTACAAGCAGATTCTTGACGAGCAAGGGCTAAGCGGTTTACTTAACAGTTTAATGGGATAAAGAAACGGGGCTGTCGCAGAATTTGGCGACAGCCCGTCTTTTTTAATGTAATTATAGGGTGGCAATATTCTCACCGTTAAACGAGGGAATAAAGCTCTCTTTTGCGGATTTCCCATCTTGAATAAATCCGTTCTCTATTCCGAGGTCAACAGCGTGCTCGACTAACTTGTTATATTCATATGTCGTTATTTTTCGCTTAAGCTCAGGGAAATCATTTCCGAGCGATTGCATCGGCGTGTATTGGCTCATTATGCTGTAATAGATTGTGTTGCCGTATTCACAAAACAGCTCATCAAGCACGCGCATCGATTCGCGAAGCTGTCCTGGAAGTAACAAATGGCGCACTATTACACCTCGCGTCATGATGCCGTCAGGGGCGAATTTGGCTTCTCCGATACGCTTTACCATCATTGAAAGCGAAGCCTTTACATAAATCGGATAATCAGCGGCTTTTGAATATTTTAGTGCAAGCTCCGGGGAAATATATTTAAAGTCGGGCAGATAAATGTCAATCTGATTTGAGATTTCCGAGAGTGCGTCGGGAAGCTCATAGCCGCTCGTGTTATAGACGATCGGCAGGGTCAGTCCCTTTTCGCGTGCTTTGATTATCGCCTCTTTAATCTGAGGTGAAAACATTGTCGGTGTGACAAGATTTATGTTGTGCACACGCTTTTTTTGCAATGCGAGAAAGATATTTGCAAGCTCGTCGGTTGTAACAGCTTTTGTGTATTCCTTGTTCTCACGCGAAATCTCAGCATTCTGGCAATAAACGCATCCAAGCGTGCATCCGCAGAAAAAGACTGTTCCCGAGCCGAATTTGCCCGAAAGACAAGGCTCCTCCCACATGTGCGGAGCGGCGCGTGCAATTTTTATTTCGGCTGTCTGTGAGCAGTATCCGACATGATTTATTCTGTCGGCATTGCATCGACGCGGGCATAAGCTGCAGCTCATTTCAGCGGTGACTCACTTTCTCCACGAAGGAATTTCATTACGGCTTCTATTTCTGCCTCGTCGGTAATGATACCGGGCTTATAAAGGTCGGTATAAACATAGCATGGGATAATCTCCTCGCTGACATCACTCAGAGCGCCATCGGTTACTGTCAGATTCAGACGGTAGACGATGGTACGGTTTTCTTCGCTTCGCGAGCCTCCGAACACGAAATTCCCGAGGGAGTGGACAATAGTTTTGCCGCTATATATCTCAATCGGCTGAAGCACATGCGGATGCCCGCCGATAACAAGATCAATACCGCTGTCGATTAGTCTGCGGGAGCCATCAGCCTTCCATTTGTCAGGAACATGTACACGCTCGGTTCCACCATGAAAATATACTATCTTATAGTCCGCCTCAATATTTTTCATTTTGTTTGCAATATATATATCTTGGGTGCTGCCGTAGAATGTGCAGCAGTAGAGCGCAATAGTAAAGGCGTCCTTTTCAAGCATTAAGACCTTGCTGTTGTCACCCCATATCACGCCTGCATCCTCAAGTGCTTTACGCGTGTCTGAATATCCTTTGCTTCCGTAGTCCTCCGAATGGTTGTTCGCGAGCGAAACGACCTCAATACTGCCTTCGTTGAGAATAGCTGTGTTAGCAGTTGAAGACTTGTACCAATAGGCAGGACTATAGCCTTTGTTCGTTTCTTTTACATTCGGGTCGTCTGTGAAAACATTTTCGAGGTTAGCAATTGTCCAATCGTCGTTTTCGAAAAGCTCCTTGAAATTTTCAAAAAAATAGGACGGCGCGACCTCTTTTGCAAGCTTGTTGAATGAGAGCGGCCATTCTGCACCTCTGTCCGTAGCGAGCATGCAATCTCCGACGAAGCTGAGTGTAATCACGGTCGGCTCAGGTTCAGGGTCAGGCTCGGGCGGCAGAGGCGGTTCGGTTTCAGAGCTTGAAGGGGAAGATTTATCTTCGACGAAAAGTGTGTCTATCCCTTTTACAGTCATAAGGTCGGGCGTCGGCGTCATTGTGCGCGACAAAAAATAGTAGGGTACCGTAAATGCAGTCGCAATTAACAGCGACCAAATGGTTATAGATATAGCTATCGCTTTTTTCATAGCAAAATTCCTTAACATTTTTTGCGGATATCGCATAGCATGTACTAAACGGAGCATAAACCAAAAAGCTTCGACGAAGCCCTGATGGGCAGAAATGAGGAGATAGCTTTGGCTGAACTGAGAGAATACATACGAAGAAACGCTGTTGCGTATGCAAGGCGTTGGGCTTTTGACCGAAATCCGCTGTTTTCTGATTTTACGGGTATGGGAGGAAACTGCACAAACTTTGTGTCGCAATGCCTTTTGGCAGGAGGCTGTCAGATGAATTTTACGCCGACATTCGGGTGGTATTTTCTTTCATCTGCCGACCGCGCGCCTGCATGGACGGGTGTTGAGTTTTTATACAATTTTCTGACAAACAATGCGCTTGAGGGTATCGGGGAGGGGCTCGGCCCGTTTGGCACAGAGGTCGACGAGAGGAGCCTTTTGCCCGGCGACGTCATTCAGCTCGGGCGAGAGCAGGGGGATTTTTATCACACGCTGCTTGTTACGGGATATTCACGACGCGGTTATCTTGTAGCGGCGCAGAGCGACAACGCATTTAACAGGCCGCTCAGCACATACAACTACAGAAGAATTCGGTATATACATATTGACGGCTTCAGAGTAGACGAGGGCTTTGTCGGTGCGTGCTATGATGAGCTGGTTAATGGTGTTTCGCTTGGCTTTTAGTCGTTTCTGGAAATGAGTGAGCCGGTACCGCGCTCAACTGCGACAACTCCCGTGCGGCACATCTCGATAATACCGTAAGGCGCGACAAAATCAATAAATGCGTCAAGCTTTGAGCTTTGTCCGGTCATTTCTATGCAGACCTCGTCGGGCGTAAAGTCAACGACCTGGCAACGGAATACATTAACAGCATCAAGTATTTCTCCGCGGGTTTGACCGGTCGCGCGAAGCTTAATCAGCATGAGCTCGCGAATTACGGTTGATTCAGCAGGCATGAAGTCGATTTTTATTACATCGTGAAGCTTGCGAAGCTGTTTGATTATCTGCGCCTTTGTGCCTGCATCGCCCGTTGCGGTTATGGTAATACGGGAGTATGCGCGGTCCTCTGTTTCGCCAACAGTAAGGCTGTCGATATTGAAGCCTCTGCGTGCGAAAAGGCTTGTTACACGCATCAGGACTCCGTATTGGTTTGAAACAAGCACGCCGAGTACAAATTTTTCGTTCTCCATTTTTATGACCATAGCTCCCGACAAAGCGGAAGCTTCCTTTCATTTAATGTCACAGCTGATGATATCTGCAAATCGCTTTGCCGGTATCATTGTCAAGCTTTAATTTGCAAATCTTACAGTTTCGTCTTCTGATATTCTGCAATCTATTACATATGGAGTGGTCCTCGTCGGAACAAAGGCTTTGCTAAGCGCGGTCCGCAGCGACTGTAAGCTGTCTGCACAGGAGCCGTCCGCGCCGAATGCTTTTGCAAGCATAACGAAGTCTGTTTTCCGATTCAAGGACGATTGGCTCGTCCGTCCGAACATCGATTTTTGCCATTGACGAACCATTCCGAGAGAGCTGTTGTTCATAATAATAATTACAAGAGGGATTTTGTAGGTTACTGCTGTTGCAAGCTCGGTTAGGTTCATACCGAAGCTTCCGTCGCCTGTGATAAGAAGCGTTTTTCCGCCGTTTTTTAACGGTTGCTCCGCTTTAGCAAGGCTTGCACCTATAGCCGCGCCCATTCCGTAGCCCATTGTTCCAAGCCCTCCGCTTGACAGAAAGCCTCGCGTTGTGCGTATCGGGTAATACTGCGCCGTCCACATCTGGTGCTGGCCGACATCGGTAACAACGGTGCTTTTGCCTGCGTATTCCGATGCGAGCTTGAGAATAGCTTCGGGTGTAAAGGAATTGTCATCCTCGTTTATTATTTCACCGTTTGAGGAAATTTCGGGCATCCAGATTGCTTTATCTTCGTTCGGAAGCCTCTCGATGAGCTTTGAAATGACACATGAAATGTCGCCGATAACATAAGCGGTGTCTTGAATATTTTTGTCGACCTCGGCAGGGTCTATGTCAATTTGAAGAATTTTAGCGCTTCCGACAAGCTCGCCGCGTGAGCCTATAGCTCGGTCGGAAAAACGTGTTCCGATTGCGATTATCAGGTCGGCCTGCTTCATTGCGGAGTTCGCAGGCTTTAACCCGTGCATTCCGATGAGCCCGAGCTTGCCCTCAAAATCTGATTCAATTGCGGAAAGTCCCATCAGGCTGCAGCCTATCGGTGCACCGATGCGGGATGAGAGTTGCTTGACAAGCTTGCCTGCATTGGCGCTTACAACGCCGCCGCCGCAGTAGATAAACGGATGTATAGACGCACGAATAAGCTCGCAAGCATTGAGAAGCTCTTCTTCTGAAACGGACACCTTTTTCGGTTTAGGGAGCTGTATGGACGTGAAATCGCACCGTGCGGTTTGAACATCCTTGGGAATATCAACAAGAACGGGCCCCTGTCTGCCCTCTCTTGCAATTGCAAAGGCTTCGCGCAAAATTCTATGAAGGTCGCGAACATCCTTAACTATGAAATTGTGCTTGGTGATTGGCATTGTTATATCGGCGATATCAACTTCCTGGAAGCTGTCAGTTCCGATTTGCTCGGTCGGAACATTTCCCGTGATTGCTACCATAGGAACCGAATCAAGATAAGCCGTTGCAATACCGGTGACGAGATTCGACGCACCGGGGCCTGAGGTGGCAATAACAACTCCAACCTTTCCTGTTGAGCGAGCCCAGCCATCTGCGGCATGCGCTGCTCCCTGCTCATGCGCGGTGAGGATATGGCGGATTTTGCGCCGCTTTTGCTCGAGCGCGTCGTATATATGTAAAACCTGACCGCCGGGATACCCAAAAACGGTGTCAACACCCTCCTCAAGCAGAGTTTCAACTATTATATTTGCACCGCTCAGGCGTCTTGGCTTCTTTTCCATTTTAGCACACTCCATATGAACAAAAATACCGACAGCGCGAGCTGCCGGCTTGCTCTGTCGCAATTTGCGCTTGCGAGAAAAATCTTATTTTTATTTAAGAACAGTATATCATAGCAGCGGCATTTTGTCAAGCATAATCGGCTTTTTTGGCGCAAAGAGGGGGGAACTGTGACTGCATGCGAATTTTTCATAACGCTTGCAAGTTTATGATCTTTCCTGCGGGATATAGTATATAGCATGCAAAATTTAGCATATTATCTTGACAAAATATATTTTGCGTGCTATAATAAAATCGCAAATAAAAGCTATGACCGAGAAACGGCTTTGCCGGGATGATATTACGGGATCACAGAGAGTTGCCGATTGGTGAGAGGCGCGTTCAACCGGATATCGGAGTTACTTCTCGAGAGCTTCGTCCCGAACGGTTTTCCTTGTAGGCGGCGACGGATTGCTACCGTTATATGGCAGTAAGTATGTGCCTGCGTTTGGGCAGGCGGTACTTATCGAGGCTCTGCCTGTGAAGGGAGAGCGAACTGAGGTGGTAACACGGGAATTCTCGTCCTCTGTAATTTTTATTACGGAAGGGCGTTTTTTAATGCTCTTTCCGAACCCGAAAGGAGCATTTTTATGTTAGCAAAGATCCTTATGATCGTTCTCTTTTTTGCTGTTACCATTGGAGTTGGCATATGGTGCAACCGCAAAGCTACTGATGTTAACGGATTCGTCCTGGGCGGACGCGAGGTTGGCCCTTGGCTGACCGCTTTTGCATACGGTACCTCATATTTTTCTGCCGTTATTTTCGTCGGATATGCAGGTCAGTTCGGTTGGAAGTACGGCATGTCAGCAACATGGATCGGTATCGGCAACGCACTTATCGGCAGTCTGCTCGCCTGGATCATCCTTGGCAGACGCACTCGCGTTATGACTCATCACCTCGGAGCAAAGACAATGCCGGAGTTCTTCGAGAAGCGTTACGGCTCGACCTCGCTCAAGATTGCTGCGGCGATAATTACCTTTATATTTCTCATCCCGTATACCGCATCTGTTTACAACGGTCTGTCGCGACTTTTTGGAATGGCATTCAACATTCCCTACGAGGCTTGCGTTATCGCTATGGCAGTTCTTACGGGAGCTTATGTAATTCTCGGCGGTTATATGGCAACCGCTATCAACGATTTTATTCAGGGATGCATTATGCTCATCGGTATTGTTGGTGTGATCGCATCGGTGCTTTCGGGGCAGGGCGGCTTTACCGAAGCTGTGATAAAGCTGTCGGAAATCCCCAATGAGGTTTCCGCAACTGCCGGAATGCAGGGCGCGTATGTATCGATGTTCGGACCTGATCCATTAAATCTGCTCGGCGTTGTAATCCTTACCTCGCTTGGAACATGGGGACTTCCTCAGATGGTGCAGAAATTTTACGCCATCAAATCTGAGGCTGCAATTTACAAGGGCACAATAATTTCAACCGTTTTTGCGATAGTTGTCGCAGGAGGCTGTTACTTCCTCGGCGGATTCGGAAGACTTTTTGGCATTGAGCTTACTGAGGCAGGAATGCCCATCTACGACTCGGTAATTCCCAATATGCTCGCAACATTGCCTGATATTCTTATTGGCATAGTAATAGTTCTCGTGCTTTCGGCGTCTATGTCAACGCTGTCCTCGCTTGTGCTCACCTCAAGCTCTACCATTACGCTTGACCTTATTAAGGGGCACATCAAAAAAGATCTTGAAGATAAGAAGCAGCTTCTCTGCATTCGTATTTTTGTTGCGATATTCATAGTAATTTCGACCGTAATGGCTATATTCCAATATCAGTCGTCGAGCACATTTATCGCTCAGCTTATGGGTATTTCGTGGGGAGCTCTTGCGGGCGCATTCCTTGCGCCGTTTATGTATGGCCTGTATTCAAAGCGCATTTCCGTTGTGTCTGTTTGGACGAGCTTTATAATCGGTGTCGGTCTTACAGTTTCAAACATGGTTGCAGGAATGGTTGCAACACCGTTTATCGCTTCCCCGATCAATGCAGGTGCAATTGCGATGATTTTAGGACTTATCGCAGTTCCGATCGTCAGCCTTGTTACTCCAAGACCGTCTAAGGTCGATCTTGAGGAGATATTCTCCTGCTATGAACAAGAGGTTACTGTCAGCAAAAAATTCGCTATCAGCGACAAGGAAGAAAACAAATAATAATGTTGAGATAACGAAACTGCTCCGACTGTGTGATATACACAGAGCGGAGCAGTTGTTTTTGTGGATTTTACAGGCTTATATGCGGATTGCTTTGTCAACGCCGACTGCGCAGATGATAGCTTGTGCTTGCGTGCGAAGTCCAAACTCCTTGTTGACATCCTCCATAACGCGGTTTCGAATGGTATCGGGAACAAGCGTAGCTACGATTTCACGCTCATCTCCGAGCTCAAATCCGAGCAGCGCGTCTGCATTGTTGTCGGCAAGATTCGCGCGGAGAACAGTTCCGCCCGTCGCGCCTGCACCGCGTGCGGTTTTCATAACTTCCTCTGCCCAACCACGATTTACAGCTATAAGCAAAAGAGTGTGCTTGTATTCGTTTTTCATCTTCTCCTCCTGCTTGGGAACCTCGCCGGTTAGGCGGGAAATTAATTTAGCTGTGATATTGCCTATCGCATCTATCGGGATGATCATCATTATGCCGTGACCGCGGCCTCTCGTTGGGTCACTGTCGATTTCCCATGCGAGATGCTCGGCAACATTCTGCGTACATATGCTGAGAATTATGTCCTTATCTCTTGAATCAAGCCCGAGGATATCCATCATCTCGGAGGATGCTGTTCCCTGACCAACAAGTCGAAAATGCCACGGTACATGATATCCTTCAAGCATCTTTATAATTTTCGTGCCTTCACCGCGGCGTGTGATAGTGAAAAGTATCATCATTCGCTCATTCATTTTCACTTACCTCGTCAAAATACAGAATCGAATCCTCAAGACTGCTAAATTCAGCGGTAGTCTTCTTGTGATGGGATTTGCGCTTCAGCTCGGCAACAAGACCGATACACTGAATTGTGATAAGCGGTGTCAGCGCGACCATAGCGACAATTCCGAATGCGTCAAGCATAATGTTTCCCCCGAGCTGTGTGCATGCACCGAGTGCAAATGGGAGAATAAAGGTTGTTGTCATAGGACCGCTTGCGACTCCGCCCGAGTCGAACGCTACGCCTGTATAAAGCGGCGGTACGAAAAAGCTTATCGCGAGCGAAATGAGGTATCCTCCGATCAGGAACGGATATATCGGAATCCCGGTGAGAACACGCAGCATGGCGATTCCGACTGAAATTGCCACACCGATGGAAAGACCGGTTCCGATTGATTTCTGAGTAATGGTGCCGGTGGAAATTTCTTCAACCTGCTTTTTAAGGACGTGAACTGCGGGCTCGGCTGAAACTGTGAACCAACCGATAAGCATTCCTATCGGAATCAGAGCAAGCTTAAAGCTGCTGCCGGCAATTTGCGCTCCGAGCAGCTGACCCGCCGGCATAAAACCGACATTTGCTCCCGTTAAAAAGAGCACGAGCCCTATATATGTATAAGTAAAACCGATTATTGCTCTTAGGAAACTGCTTCTGTTGAAGCGTCTGAAAAAAAGCTGAAACAGAAGGAAAACTGCGACTATAGGGAGAAATGCGGTGAGCATTTCTTCAGCGTATTTCGGCAGAGCGCGTGCAATCTCAATAAATGCGTCTTGTGTTGTATTGATATCTGCTATTTGCGTCTGAGTTGTAGTTGTAGCTTCCGGCTTGTAGAATATGCTGAGAAGCAAAACCGACATAATCGGACCTACGCTGCAAAGAGCAACCATACCGAAGCTGTCATCATTATGATGATTTGCACCGACAGCGGCAACACCCGCGCCAAACGCCATTATAAACGGTACGGTAATAGGACCTGTCGTAACTCCACCCGAGTCGAATGCCGTTGGAATAAAGCTGTTTGGCGCGAAGATGGCGACTACCATTACAATTCCGTACAAGGCTATCAGAATATAAGACAGTTTTATTCGGAAATGGGTTCTGATCATCGAAACCACGATAAACAGACCGACGCCTACTGCTACAGATAAAATGAGCACAAGGTTCGGAACGGACGGAACCTGCTCAGCAAGCACCTGCAGGTCGGGCTCGGAAATTGTGATCAGTGTTCCGAGCACAAAGCAGACTAAAAGCTTTGGAATAAGCCGCCTTGAACGGCTTATCTCGACACCAAGCCCTTCACCAAGCTGGGAAAGCGACATTCCTGAGCCGAGTGTAAATAAGCTCATGCCAAAAATCAGTGCGAGCGTGCTGAAAATAAACAGCGTCAGCACACCTGGGTCGAGCGGTGATAGTGTAATACTGAGAAGCAGTACTATTGCCGTGATCGGAAGGACTGATTGAAGTGATTCTTCAACTGTTTTTTTGAAAATTTTTATCACCTCTTTACTTAGTGCTAGAATTTTATGCGTAGTTAAACAATAGGGGATGATGCAAGGCAACATCCCCAAGTTTTTATTTCCATCTACAGCCGACAGCTAAAAGTGTGACATCGTCATTGTTGACGTTCAAAAGTCCGCCATCGAGCTCGGCTGTGCGCTCATCCCCGTCGGGCAGCAGCAGACGAATATCGCCTGCCTTAACAGCCGTTAAAAACGGCATATGCTTAGCCATTATTGCAAGCTCTCCCTCGATTCCGCGAACATCAAGCTTGACTACATCTCCGACAAAAGCGTTCCCATCGGGAGTCGAAATTTTTAATTTAAATGAATTCATGATGCAGAGCCTTTAGCCTTTGCAACGGCCTCGTCAATCGTTCCGACATAAAGGAATGCCGACTCCGGAAGGTCGTCATGCTTGCCGTCAATAATCTCGGCAAAGCCGCGGACTGTTTCGGAAAGCGGCACATATGTGCCGGGGAAGCCGGTGAACTTTTCGGAAACATGCAGAGGCTGAGAGAGGAAACGCTGGATCTTTCTTGCACGGGAAACGAGCTGCTTATCCTCATCGGAAAGCTCATCCATACCCATAATTGCAATAATATCCATCAGCTCATTGTAACGCTGAAGAATACGCTGAACCTCGCGCGCAACGCGGTAATGCTCCTCTCCGACGACATCTGCACTGAGGATTCGGCTTGTGGATTCGAGCGGGTCAACCGCCGGATAGATACCCTGAGAAGCGATGGAACGTGCTAAAACGGTTGTTGCGTCAAGATGTGCGAAGGTTGTAGCAGGAGCCGGGTCGGTAAGGTCATCCGCAGGCACATAAACAGCTTGAACGGATGTGATTGAACCCTGCTTTGTAGATGTGATGCGCTCTTGAAGTGCTCCCATCTCTGCCGCCAAGGTAGGCTGATAGCCAACAGCTGAAGGCATACGGCCGAGAAGCGCAGAAACCTCTGAGCCTGCCTGAGTAAAGCGGAAAATATTGTCGATAAAGAGAAGTACGTCCTGACCCTCTTTGTCGCGGAAATATTCAGCCATTGTAAGGCCTGCAAGACCGACGCGCATACGCGCTCCGGGCGGTTCGTTCATCTGACCGTACATTAACGCGGTTTTTGACAAAACTCCCGATTCGGTCATTTCGTTGTAGAGGTCGTTGCCCTCACGGGTACGCTCACCTACGCCTGTAAATACGGACAAGCCGCCATGCTCGGTTGCGATGTTGTTAATAAGCTCCATGATGAGAACCGTCTTTCCAACACCTGCGCCGCCGAACAGACCTATCTTACCGCCCTTGGAGTATGGGCAGATGAGGTCAATGACCTTGATGCCGGTTTCCAAAATTTCGGTCGAGGTAGAAAGCTCCTCATAATCGGGCGCAGGGCGGTGTATAGCCCAATGCTCACAGTCCTCGGGTGTGGGCTTGTTGTCAACTGCCTCGCCGAGAACGTTGAAAATGCGTCCGAGAGTCTGATGACCGACGGGAACGCTTATTGGATTTTGTGTATCGGTTACAATAGTTCCGCGTGTAAGACCGTCAGTAGATGCCATTGCGATACAGCGAACGGTATTATCACCGATGTGCTGTGCAACCTCTACCGTGAGTGTGCGAGTGGAATCGCCAACGGTGATGGGCATTGTAAGCGCATTATATATAGCCGGTAATCCGCCGTTTTCGAAGCGGACGTCAACGACAGGGCCCATGACCTGCGAGACTATGCCTTGATTATTGTTTGCCAAAACTATGACTTCCTTTCGTAGCTTCGTTTTTGTCAGCTGTTTTCGCCGGCACCTGCGACGATTTCGGTAATCTCCTGAGTGATTGTGCCTTGACGTGCGCGGTTGTATTTAAGCGTCAAATCGTCTATCATTTCTGTCGCATTTTTGCCTGCGGAATCCATCGCCATACGACGTGCCGCAACCTCGGAGGCAAAGCTTTCGCGTATACATCCGTAAAGCAAGCCTGCAACATATTCGGGTACAACCGCATTGAGCACCGAAATTTCGTCGGGCTCAAAGAGTATGCTTGTCGGTGCTTCGGAATCGTTTTTTGCTTCAAGCGGCAGAACCCAGGTTACCTGAGCTGTCTGTGTCATCATGGAAACATATTTTGTTGAGATAATACCAAGACGGTCAAATTCTCCTGCGGCGAAATCAGCACAAAGCTTCTTTGCGAGCTTTGCGGCGGATTCAGAGTCGAAACGCTCGGATGAAACGATTTCAGCTTTGAATTTTTCGCATGTGCGTTTGCCGATCGGGATAATTTGTGCGCCTTTAAACGTAGCAGTAAGCCGCATGATGTTAGCGTTATAGCCGCCTGCAAGACCGCGGTCGCCTGCAATTACAATAAGCCTTGTTCTCGAGATGTCGTAATCCGAGCTGCCATTAGCATACGATTTACGCATAAACGGGCTTTTTTGGCATTCGCGGCTGCTTGAAAGCGTTTCGATAACATCACCGAGAGCTTTAGTGTATTCGCGGCTTTTTGCCATGGCTTCATTGGCGCGTCGGATTTTTGAGGATGCGACAAGACCCATTGCCTTTGTCAGATGAAGCGTTGAATCAACACTTTTTATGCGGCTTCTCAGCGATTTAATATCGGCTCCCACCGTCAGTTACCTCTCACAATCGCAAGGTCGGTGCGCAGACGGTTCAATTCGTTGAGAGCACCTTCAAGCTCATCAATCTCCGACTGCTCCCATGAGCCGCCTTCGATTCTGTTAAGGAGGTCGGAGTATTTAGCACTCAGAAGCTCATACAGCGCACTCTCCCAAGCCTTGACATTTGGAACTGCGATATTGTTTAAAAACCCGTTAATTACTGCGTAAACAATAGCAACCTGACAGCCTACTCTGACCGGAGCGTTTCTGTCTTGCTTCAACACTTCAACTATTCGTTCGCCGAGCGCAAGACGCGATTTTGTATCCGCGTCGAGGTCGCTTCCGAACTGCGCAAAAGCCTGAAGCTCACGATACTGTGCATAGAGAAGCTTTAATTCACCGGAAACCTTTTTCATCGGCTTGATCTGCGCTGAGCCGCCTACACGGCTTACCGAAATACCCGGATTGATAGCGGGCATGATACCGGAGTGGAAAAGCTCGGTTTCGAGGAATATCTGACCGTCTGTAATCGAAATAACGTTGGTCGGAATGTACGCCGAAACGTCACCTGCCTGAGTTTCGATGATAGGAAGTGCTGTGATTGATCCACCGCCGTATTTGGGGTCAATGCAAACCGCGCGCTCAAGCAGACGAGAGTGCAGATAGAATACGTCGCCCGGATATGCTTCACGGCCCGGAGGTCTGCGAATAAGCAGAGATAGCGCACGGTATGCAACAGCATGCTTTGAAAGATCATCGTATACGATAAGCACATCCTTGCCCTGCTCACGGAAATATTCAGCCATCGCACAGCCCGAATAGGGAGCGATATACTGAAGCGGAGCGCCCTCGGAGGCACTTGCGGAAACGACAATTGTATAGTCCATAGCGCCTGTACGCTCAAGCTCATTTACGAGTTGAACGACGGTAGTGGATTTCTGACCGATAGCAACATAAATGCAGATAACATTTTGATTCTTCTGATTGATTATCGTATCAATAGCAATCTCGGATTTACCTGTCTGACGGTCGCCGATTATAAGCTCGCGCTGTCCACGGCCGATCGGAATCATTGAGTCTATAGCCTTAATACCCGTCTGGAGAGGAACCGAAACGCTTTTTCTTTCGATAATACCGGGAGCCTTGGATTCGACAGGACGAGTTTCCGTGCAGTCGATTGGTCCCTTGCCGTCGATAGGCTGACCGAGCGCGTCAACTACGCGTCCGAGCATAGCTTCGCCTACGGGAACCGAAAGAACCTTGCCGGTGCGCTTCGCAACCGAGCCCTCGCGAATGTTGTTATCGTTTGAAAGCAAAGCTACCGAAACAGTTTCGTTTTCGAGGTTCTGCGCCATGCCGAAGCTGCCGTCCTCAAATTCGAGAAGCTCGTTAGCCATGCAGTTTTTAAGACCGTAAACACGCGCGATACCGTCACCTACGAGTACAACGCTTCCGGTTTCGGTCATTTCAATGCGCGATTTATAGTTCTTAATCTGTTCTTTTATTATATTTCCGATTTCATCGGGTCTTAAATTCATAAAACTGACCGTTCCTTTCTGTTACCGTTGTCAGCCAACGATAACATCTTTGACTTCGGCGAGCTTTCGCCTCAGGCTTCCGTCGATGACATTTCCGTCAACACGGATCACCATGCCGCCGAGCAGGGATTCATCAACAGAGAAGGTTGCATCAACACGGCGAGATAACTTTGCTTCGAGCTTTGATTTGATCGAAGCAGATTCTGCTTCGGTCAGAGGGACCGCGCTGATAATCTCAGCCGTGACAACTCCGCATCTGTATTCATACAGCTTTTGAAATTCTTCCAAGCACTCAGACAAATCGCGAATATGTCCCCGTTCACACATAAGCTTCACAAAGGATACCGCGTATTCATGCAGTGAGCCAAGAGCATTATCGATTATTGTGCTTCGCTCGCTAAGAGGAATGCTCGGAGCTGCAAGCAATTCGATATATTCGGGATATTCCGAAATCAGCCGGAGAATCGTGTTTGCCGACTCTGAAACCTCGGACAGAACATCCGCCTCAGCAGCAAGCGCAAACAGCGCGGTTGAGTATTCTTCACTAACCCGCGTCATTTTTCATCTCCGATCTTGTCGATGAACGAATCAATGAGGTCATGATGCTTGTCAGCGTCAATCTCACGCTCGATAAGCTTTTCGGCGAGCTGAGTCGAAACCTCTGCGATTTCGCGTTTCATATCGGATACAGCCTGCTTGCGTTCGAGCTCAATCTGAGCCTCGGCTTGACGGACTATTCCGCTTGCCTTCTCACGAGCTTCATCGATGATGCGTTCACCATGACGCTTTGCCTCATCTGCGGCATTCTGCCTGAGATCGCTTGCCTCAAGCTCAGCCTTTGAAAGGCGTGCTTCGTATTCCGTTTTAGCTTCCAATGCGGCGCGCTCTGCTTCTTCTGCGGCAATATATTGACCGCTCACATCAGCTTGGCGCTGTTCGAGCACGCGCAAAACCGGCGCATATAAAAATTTCTTCAAAATGAAGAACATTATAAGCAGGTTAGCGAGTGCGACGAGCATTTGCCAGAAGTTAACGGAAATAACTTCTATTGTTTGCATCAAAAATCACCCTTTGGCTTACATTCTGCCGACAGCGTCGAGAAGTATGTTAACAAGTCTGCCGGGCGCGAGGAAGAGAAGCAGAATTGCAATAACGAGCGCGTAAAGACCGGTTGTTTCGGCGATAGCGCAACCCATAAGCATGGTAGTTGTTACCGCACCCTTGCTTTCGGGCTGACGTCCGATAGCTTCGCACGCCTTAGCAACTGCGTTTCCTTCACCGATACCGGGGCCGATACCTGCAATCATTGCTAAACCTGCACCAAGTGCACAGCCTCCGAGAATAATACCAATTGCGAGTTCGATCATTTTAGAGTCCTCCAAAAAATAATAATTTAAGTTATGCCGCGTTTGCGGTTTTCTTCGATTGTAATTTTTCCCAATCATCGGCAGGGAAGCCGCTTGAGATATACAGCATAGTCAGCATCGCGAAAATAAACGCCTGCAATAAACTGCTGAATACATCAAAGTAGAGCGAAAGTATTGCGGGTATGCCTACCTGAAGGAAAGGAATATCCCCGATGAATCCCGGCAGCTTTCCGAAGATCATTGCCGATACCGATTGCAGTGCGGTTGCAACGAGAACGGAGATTACACTGCCCGAGAGAATGTTGCCGTAATGACGGAAAGCCATTGAAACCGGAGTTGCGATTTCGCTTATGATGTTAAGCGGTGAGAGCAGTGGAACGGGGTCGCCGAAGCTTTTAATATAGTGAATGGGGCCGCACTTCAATTTATACCAGGTTATCAAAATGAAAACGAGTATTGCCCAACCTCCAACGATATTCAGATCCGATGTCGGAGGATACATTCCGAGAAGTGAGAGAAGGCTTGATATGGCTGACAGTGCCATAATAGCCGCGATGAAGGGCGGAAATGCGCTGAAGTATTCGCCCATGTTATTCTTTACAAGATTAATGGTTGTGTTGACAATCCATTCTGCGCCTGCCTGACGCTTTGTGATGACATTGGATGCCGAAATACCGTGGGTAATCCAAAGGCACAAGCCGAGCACCGCGATAATAACCAAGCACGAGTTGACCTGAGATTCGGTAATCGGGAAATCCTGAATCGGCATCGGAATGGTAAAATATATCCGTGCACCCGAGATTTCAATGCCGTTGGATGCGGGAGTTAACAGCAGCTTCAACAGCATTCCGATAACGAACGGCACTATCATTATGCAAAGGTAAACGGCATCAAGCAGCTTGAAACGCGCGTCGTTTCTGTTTTCCATGATCAGTTATCTTCACCTCTTTGTGAGCTATGCTCTGATTGTTTATCGAAAAGGGGACGGAGCATTATCGCAATTCGCGGGAACAGCAGCGGAACAAGGGCTGAGATAATATTAAATATCGGAGCCAAAACCGCAATCGCCGCAAAAACGAAAAGCATAAGCATTCTGAGCGACTGCGACATTCGCATGAGCTTTGCGGCATCCTCGGAGGATTTCCCGAGTGCGCTTTGAACACCAAGTCCCATAAGAAAGAAATTCAGTACAGCCGCAATTATTCCGAGAATATTGCCGAGAATGACTTTGTAATCCCACGCGCCCGCAATTAAAAATACAGATTCCATCACCGCGCTGAAAAGAATCACCCAAACCGCGATGAACAAGGTTTCACGAAGTACGGTAGCATCGATTTTCCTCATATGTCCGATCTGCAAGCTCCTTACTGTAAAAAATTAAACTACTAAAATATAGTATAACATATTTTTTGCTTAGATGCAATAGATATTCGATATTTTTACAATTTAAAGCGATTGTGCTGCGGCAGATTTTGTTATTGTTACAGCCTTGACAAAAAACGCATTTTGATTTATACTTATTTTAAAATACACAGTTAAGTGACATTATTCGAGGATAGTGCATTGAAAAATATCAAACTGAAAAAACACATTGCAAATATTCTGCCGTGCATCTACATGGGGATTATATGCGGAGCGGTCACGGGCGGAATTATATTTGGCTTTAAGCTTATCGCCAAGCATTTGGAGGAGCTCTCGCGTAATATATACAGCGTGTCAAAGAGCTCTCCGATCTACATAGTTTTATGCTTCGCAGTCCTTTTGCTTTTTGCTGTGGGAATGACATTCCTCCACAAAAAGGTGCCCGAGGCTAAGGGCGGCGGTATCCCGAGAAGCGAGGGCATACTTCGCGGATTGCTCCCGTATAAGCATATCAACACCTTTATCGGCACATTTATCGGCAGCTCGATCAGCTTTTTGGCAGGACTTCCGCTCGGAAGTGAGGGGCCTGCGGTGCTGATCGGAACCTCGCTTGGAGGAATGCTCGGCAGACTGTCGCCAAATCCGACCGCATGGAATCGCTATATAATGACGGGCGGCGCGGGCGCGGGCTTTGCGGTTGCAACGGGTGCGCCTCTTTCGGGGATACTGTTTGCGCTTGAAGAAATTCACAAACGCTTTACGCCTATGCTTGTTCTGACAGTATCGATGTCGGTTGTATCTGCAACCTATGTAAACCATGTACTGTGCTCGGTATTCGAAATAAACCCTTCTCTATTTCATATTGAAGCCTTCGGAGGACTTGAGCTCGCTCATGTCGGATATCTCATTATTCTTGCAGTGTTTATCGCGGCGGCAGTTTGGGTGTTTGACGGCTCGATAGCGTTTTTTGGCAGAATAAATTCCGAAAAAATGCAAAAGGTTCCTCAGATATTCAAGATGATGCCGGTGTTTATTTTTACCGGAATTATGGGCTTTACTCTCATAGATGGAATTTACAGCGGACATCATATGATAGACGAGCTTTTAATGCACGACAAATCATTGCTTATGCTTGCTTTGCTTTTTTGTGTGCGTCTGTTTATGATGCTTTTGGTAACCGATAGCGGTGTAACGGGCGGAATATTCATCCCGACGCTTGCGATAGGCGTGCTCGCCGCATCGATAGCCGCGAAGCTGCTTGCAATCATCGGAATGCCTGCCGAGCTTTATACCATAATGCTAATGCTCGGAATGTGTTCTTTTATCGGAGGAACTCTGCGCGCTCCGCTGACGGCGGCTGTGCTGTTTGTCGAGCTGACGGGGCAGTTTACAAATCTGTTTTATGTTGCTCTCGTAATTTTCATCGTAACCGCTATAACTGAGCTTTTAAATCAGAAGCCGTTTTACGATATCTCGCTCGAAAGGCTCGTTCATGCGTACAGGCATGGCAAAAAGCCGACTATTGCTCACTTTGAGATGAAAATCTCGGAAAATGCTTTCGCGGTAGATAAGGCGATCCGCGATATTATGTGGCCGTGCTCATCTGTTGTTATCGGTATTAAGCGAGCCAACAGCGACCGCGTTGATATGGACAATGACGGTGAGAAAAAGCTGTATTCGGGCGATACTATCGTGCTCAGGTCGCGCTTTATGGATGAGGAGGAGCTAAGACGGCAGCTTGTCGGAATAGTCGGCTCACAGTATGAGATAAACGCTTTTGATGTTTAATATACGAATATAGAAAGGAGCTGCTGCACTTAAGTGCAACAGCTCCCATAAAATACACCTTGTCACCCACCAAGGGTGACATTTTTGTGTGCATTGCACACAAAAAAACGGTGGTATATGCGATGCATGGCATCGCATTGGCGCATTCGCGCCCGGGGCTGCCGCAAGTTTTTAACTTGCAACAGCCCCTGCTTTATGCGTTTTCTCTGAACTGCTGTGCGTGAAGCTTGGCGTAAATGCC
>JAZNMQ010000062.1:0-22640 GCA_045579745.1 Candidatus Flemingiibacterium sp.
GCCGTTTTGCTCTGACTTTTGTATTCATTAGCCTTGCAGTTATGTATAATGAGAGAAAATCCATCGAGAAATTTACAAGCAAAAGTGAATCGGCGTAGATTACCGTTGTCGTATTCAGCACCTCCTTGCGAATATTATACACCAGCCACTTCAAAAAAAATGTCGCAATCGAGGGCTATAATAAATTAATTCAATCAAATATCATTGCTTTTTTTTAAAAATGATGTTATAATTTAACTTGGATATCGATGCGGCGGAATTTTCGCTGCCGCTTATTGATGATGATATGCAAAAGCAGATCTTGATGAGCTATTGAAAAGCCTTATCAAAGTCAATTAGTAAAGAGATGGAAACACTTATACAGCCGTTAATGTCGGCACGGAGATGAATATGGCAAACAATGTGAATATTTACCTGTTCGGCAAAAAATACAGCGTGCCGAATGATTTGACAATCATGCGTGCTATGGAATATGCAGGCTATCAGCTAATCAGAGGCTGCGGCTGCAGAAACGGCTTTTGCGGAGCCTGCGCAACCATCTACAGACTGAAGGGTGAGCGGGGGCTTAGGAGCTGTCTTGCTTGTCAGACAATGGTTGAAGACGAGATGTACATAGCCACACTTCCCTTCTTCCCTCTTGTCAAGGAAGTCTACGATATTGAAAAAATAGACGTAACAACGCAGGTCATGATGCAGCTCTATCCCGAAATTTTAGACTGCATCAGCTGCAACGCTTGCACAAAATACTGCACTCAGGGACTTAACGTTATGCAGTTTATAGCCCATGCTCAGCGCGGCGAATATCAAAAATGCGCTGAGGAATCCTTCGCCTGCGTAATGTGCGGAGTATGCTCCTCAAGATGCCCTGCAGGCATTTCGCACCCTCAGGTCGCGATGCTCGCAAGGAGAATAAACGGAAAGTATCTCGCGCCAAAGTCCTCTCATCTGAATGATCGTGTTCGCGAAATCGAAAACGGTTCATTTACAGAGCTTATTGAAGCTTTAATGAACAAGCCGATCGATGAACTGAAGGAGCTATATAACCATCGGGATATCGAAAAGTGATTTTATTTGGTCGTATTCTCGTTTTTGATAAAGACTCGGCGAACACTACACCGAAAATTTCTGTGAAAGGCATGCCTGCCCTTGCAGGTGATAATATCATAAATGTACAGCGAAATAATCTACGAATCCCTGAGGGCTGTAGAGGCGGCTCGTTCACATAATATTCAATTTGAGCCAAAGCGCATGACAGCCAAGGAAAAGGAGGATCTCCTCGTATCCTTTCATCCCGACTATAAGGAAAGCGAATTCTCCGAGCTGAAAATCGGTCCGAACAAGGGCGAACGAGTTCCGCTCGAGCTATGTCGGATGCTGCAGGCACACAGCAGAATCAAATCTGATGATGTTGATTTAACAAAGCCCGACTACGATGTCGATGTTTTGATAATCGGAGGAGGAGGGGCAGGCTCGGCAGCTGCTATTGAGGCTCATGAGGCAGGTGCAGACGTCATGATCGTCACCAAGCTTCGCATCGGCGATGCCAATACGATGATGGCGGAGGGCGGCATTCAAGCGGCAGACAAGCCGAACGATTCGCCTGCAATACACTTTCTCGATGCCTTCGGAGGCGGTCATTTTGCCGCAAAGCGCGAGCTTTTGTCAAAGCTCGTCTGCGATGCTCCAAAATCAATCGAATGGCTGAGTGAGCTCGGAGTTGAGTTTGATAAGGCGCCCGACGGTACCATGATCACAACTCACGGCGGAGGAACCTCAAGAAAGAGAATGCACGCCGCGAAGGATTTTTCGGGCGCTGAAATAATGCGAACCCTGCGTGATGAGGTTTTTAATCGCCAGATCCCCGTAGTTGATTTCACCGCCGCGATCGAGCTCATTCTCGATAAAAGCGGCAGGGCGTCAGGCGCGGTGCTTATGAACATGGAAACGCATGAGCTTTATGTTGCACGAGCAAAATGCGTCATTATTGCAACCGGCGGCGCGGGGCGAATGCACTATCAGGGCTTCCCGACATCCAACCATTACGGAGCTACAGCTGACGGACTTGTGCTCGGATACCGCGTCGGAGCAAGGCTTTTATATGCAGACACACTTCAATATCATCCTACAGGAGCCGCATTTCCACAGCAGATTTTCGGCGCGCTTGTTACCGAGAAGATGCGTTCTCTCGGAGCGAAGCTCATAAACAGCCGCGGCGAGGTGTTTATTCATCCGCTCGAAACACGAGATGTTGCGGCAGCAGGTATTATAAGAGAGTGCAAGGCTCGCTGTTTGGGTATTGAAACCGGAAACGGGCAAGCGGTCTGGCTTGATACTCCGATGATCGAATTGATCGGCGGTGAGGGCACTATTGAGCGTCGTATTCCTGCTATGCTCCGCATGTATTTGCGTTTTGGAATCGACATCAGGCGAGAGCCGATACTCGTTTATCCTACGCTCCACTATCAAAACGGCGGTCTTGATATAGATGTTAACGCCGAATCCACAAACGTTGAAAACCTATTCATTGCCGGCGAAGCGATCGGCGGTATTCACGGACGAAACCGTTTGATGGGAAATTCACTGCTCGATATAATTGTATTCGGCCGTATAGCAGGACGCTCGGCGGCAAGCAAAGCGCGTGATGCGGCTTGCGGCGAATTAACTCTTGAGCATATAGACAGGTTCGATGCGGAGCGAGGGGCTGCCGGCATAGAATCAGATACACAAAGCCCAATGCTGCTTCCGAACTACGTCGGAAAGCATTCGGATATATAATTTTTCAGAGGTAAAACAACAATGACAGATTTTCTTGAAGCACTGACCATTTTCTGTTTCGGTCTTTCGTGGCCGATATCTATTCGCAAATCGTTCGTTTCACGCACAGCCAAGGGAAAGAGCCTTTTCTTCGAAATATTCCTTTTGATCGGCTACATGTGCGGTATTGTAAGAAAGTTTATCCAATTTTCCGAGGGTAGCAGCGATTTCTTATTTTTCCTCAGCTTTTTCTTCTACATACTCAACTTCGTCATGATTTCAATTGATGTTGCGCTTTATTTCCGCAACTCAAAGCTCGACCGTGAGCGTGATAACGCAGAAAATACAAACAACTAATAAATTTTAAGGAGAATATTATGGGTATCCCCTCGAACAAACAGCTATTTTTGAATGCTCTGAAAAACAAAACACTCGGACATAAGGTTCCGCTTTGGGAGCTTCACTTTCACCTTTGGAAGCAATACGATCCGTCGTTCAAAACCGGTCCTGAGTTTTTCGCACTTAGCGATGACGAGAAGATCGAGGCTATAAAAAATGACGCACGAATCATGAAAAAGGTTGGAGAGGAGCTCGGATTCGGATGCGTTTCAATTCCCGATGGACCGTGGGACTGCATATACACGCTTCATCAGGAATATCGTGTCATGCTGATTCGCGAGCTCAGAGCTCTCGAGCCTGATTTCGCAATTGCGGCAGGCTGCAGCGGTATAATCAACATGCCCTCCTCGGGCGATTCCTATCTTGATTTTTGCTATTGGATAATGGATGAGCCTGAAGAGGTTGATGAGCATTGCAAAAAGCTCTTCAGCAACTTTACGAAAAGTGCATCCGAGCTTATCGATGCAGGCCTTGACGTTATCTACATGGCGGCTGATATTGCTGACAACCGCACGACCTTCTTCAACCGCGAGCAGCTCGACAGATGGTATTTGCCTTACCTGAAGAAGAACGTCGATTTTCTCCACGAAAAAGGCGTTCCCGCTATTTTACATACAGACGGAAATGTCAACGATATTCTCGAAGACATTCGTGACAGCGGTGTTGACGGACTTCAGGCGATTGACCCTATCTCGGGTATGAGCATTGAAAACACACTTAATATCTTCGGCGGAAAGTCTGCCGCTTGCGGTAATCTCGATTGCGGTCTGATGCTCTCGGGCACACCGGACGAAGTATATGAATCAGCTAAAAGCATTCTGCTTACCAACAAAAACAAGCCCGGCTTCATTTTCGGCAACTCAAATGCTGTAGTTATCGAAACTCCCATTGAGAACTACCTTGCTATGATCAAGGCTTGGAATGATTTCGGAGAAATTAAATAAAAAAAGAATGGCAGAATATACTCAGTAAAGTCGAGTATATTCTGCCAATTTCATATTCTCTCAAATCCAAGATACCGTGTGCCTTGGAACGATAAATTTCCTCTATCGCCCTCCACAAGCATACCATATTCCTGCCCTGTCATATGTAATTCCATCCGATCACCGCTATCCACCTCAAAGGTGACATAATAGCTGGTGGAATGGTGAGTGTGATGATCGTGGTGATGATGCGATACATTCGTTCGCTTGGAAACCACCGTCGCCGGCACAGTAAGCCTTGGAGAGTTGTTATTCTTGTTCCACAACGTAATATTTCTAACGATCGTTATTATAAATATACCAAATATCAGGATGAACATCAGCGTGAACATTACGCCGAACATCCCAAATCCTAAATCAAATCCAAATCCCATATTATCCGCCTTTCTGCTGTAACCACCAAAAATCACTATGCTAATATAAGTATAGCATACTCTTCCCTGTTATTCAAGTATGTGATATAAATTTTACTATTCAGCTCACGTTATATCAAAAAACGCCTCGTCACAAAAGTGACGAGGCGTTTAATATTAGTCGTTGATCTCATAAACATTTTGAATCTTCTCAGGAACATCTGAGTCGTCAAAATGGATATAGTTGTCAGCGTTTTCCATCTTACTCTGAAGCGCGCGGATATCTACCTTTGACACATCAAGACCGCCATTGTCAAGCGCGATTGCGCATGCGAAGCCTGCAGCCTGGCCTGTTATTATCGCAGGCGGTATGACGCGCAAAACATCCCACGCATAGCCATCTCCTGCGGCAGATCTTCCACAGGTCATAACGTTTGACGCGCTGTTGCTGTAAAGCGTTCTGTACGGAATCTCGTATAAATAATCTCTGCGGTCAAAGTCGCATATTGCCGCGACCGAATCGTCGAAATGTCGGAACGTATCGCTCTCCTGCAAAACATATGCACCGTCTATACGGCGCGTAGTGCGGAATTGAGCCATACCGGGAAGAGTGATAATATCGCGCGAATATCTGTCGGTTTTCTTCAGCTTTTCGAGCAGCTCGAGCTGATTGTCAATCAGATAACGGTTAACCTCCTCGCTCGTTGTGCCATAATAAAGCGGCTTGCCCTCCGGATGATTTCCGCCGTAAAGGTTAGCATTTCCGCCTGCCAGCTTTGCAAATGCCGAGTCTATCTTACCAGATTCGACAGCCTTGCGGCATGAATCGAGCGTTAGCATGAACGCGATGTATGTATGGAAATTTCCGCGATCTACAGTAGGAATGGATGCTCTGAACAGCAAATCGCCATCGCCTGTCGCGTCGATGAAATAATCTGCGGTATAGTATTCGCGTCCCGATTTGTTTTCGATAACTACACCCTCAACCTTAATCTTTCCGCCCTCCGAGGTGTAAACCGGGCGCGAAAGAATCGAATCAAACATCAAATCAACTCCGCTGTCAACGCAGAGCTCACAAAGTGCAAGCGCAAAGATCTCCGCTCCGTAGCGAACAGCATATCTCGGGGGCAATTTACCCTCGTCGGAATACGACTTCAGCTTTTCTTCGGGAATCTTTCCGTCAATCCAATCGGTATGCGGACCGCCATAACCCCATTTCATGGAGAGTCGGCAAAGCTCCTCTGCCATTCCGAATATGATCTGCTTTCCTCTGCCGTTGCACATAGGAACGAAATAGTTTATAAGTCCGAGTGTCGCAAGTCCTCCGAGCTTTTGCGACTTCTCGATCAGCATAGTCTTTTTGCCCTCTCTTGCAAGCTGAACAGCCGCAGCAACGCCTGCAACTCCGCCTCCAGCAACAATAACATCATAATGCTTTTTTTCAAAAATTTCTTCAGTAATGAGCATAGTAATTCTCCGTTTTTTCATTATATATTTCAATTTTATCATAAAAAAAATACCGTGTCAATACATCGCCAGAATTACAGCATAAATTTCCCGAAAACGATTGACAACCACGGCTTCTTGTTATATAATATTAGTTAGTTTTCTAACTATTTAATTGTAAGGAGGTAGAAAATTGAGGCAAAAACCTCTGCTAAGGGAATATTTTGATTCAAGCCCTACAAAGCGTCCTGATAAAAGCTACAATACGATAATGCAAATATCGGATGCTTCCAAGCTATTCCACGACCGCATGCGCCGTTTATCGGAGCAAGACGGTCTGCCGAGCAGCTACCGCATGCTTATCTTCCATTTAGCGCATATGAAGACGGGTGTAACTCAGCTTGAGCTTGTAAAAGCGACCCATCTCAAAGCTCCGACTGTCAGCATAACTCTTCAAAAGATGGAGCGCGACGGGATCATTACGCGAAAAAGCAATGAGATGGACCTCAGGCAAACCTTTGTTTATCTGACCGAAAAAGGAAAAGCCATTGACGAGAAAATCAAGGTTATGCACAGCGAGGGCACTAAGGCTGCTCTGCATGGCTTGAGTGACAGCGAAATTGAAACGCTTTCCGTCCTTTTGAACCGTGTGATAGACAATTTGCTATGCGAGCGGTGATCTGATATTCTAATTGGCATTTACTGAATCTGCAGAAAGGATATTTTTCAATGAAATTGGCAAAATACTTAAAGCCCTATTGGCTGTTCGCCATATTGGCACCTCTTACCATGATAGGCGAGGTCGCGATAGACCTCATGCAGCCGCGTCTTATGGCGTCGATTGTTAATGAGGGCGTTATTGGGCAGGATATGGCTCTTATTATTACAACGGGTATTACTATGCTCGTACTCACCGCGATAGGCGGTTTGTTCGGAATTCTCTCAGCCGCATTTGCCTCAAATGCCGCTCAACGCTTCGGCAATGATTTAAGAAACGACGCATTCAAAAAGGTGATGAGCCTCTCGCTTCAGCAAACAGATAAGTTCACCACAGGTTCACTCGTAACGCGTCTTACAAACGATATCAATGCGGTTCAAGACCTCGTTTCGATGCTATTAAGAATGTTTGTCAGAGCACCGATGCAGTTCATCGGAGGCATTTTTATGGCTCTTATGATTAGCCCGAAGTTCGGAATCGTGCTTCTTATTGCGCTTCCTCTTCAGATGATACTCGTAATTTTAATGCTGAAGAAGGCAAGCCCGCTTTTCTCCGAGGTTCAGCAAAAGCTTGACCGCGTAAATTCAGTCGTTCAGGAAAATGTATCGGGTGCACGCGTCGTTAAGGCTTATGTCAAGGAGGAGCACGAAATAGGCCGCTTTGACAGGGCAAACACAGATCTTCGCGATGTAAATATGAAGGTTCAGCACATAATGGCAAGACTTGGCCCCGTCCTTATGATCATTATGAACGCCTCGATCATCGCCATCCTTCTTATCGGAGGCAAGGAGGTCGAGGATGCTATCGGTACAATCGGCGGAATTATGGTCGGTGACGTTATGTCTGCTATTCAGTATATCACGCAGATACTTATGTCGATGATGATGCTCAGCATGATGTTCCAGATGCTGACACGCGCTGCAGCAAGCGCACGCCGCGTTGTAGAGGTTCTTGAAACCAACCCTGCGATAGTCGGCGGTGAAATGGCGTCCGTTAGCACCGATTCAGACGCCTCTGACACAAATACCGGCTCGGTCGAGCTTCGAGATGTAAGCTTCCGCTATCCGAATGCGGCAGGCCGTCCTGTGCTTGAAAATATCAATCTGAGCGTTAAACCCGGTGAAATGGTGGCAATTATCGGCTCAACGGGCTCGGGTAAATCCTCACTTGTCAATCTGATCCCCCGCTTCTACGATGTTAATGAGGGTGCAGTTTTAGTTGACGGAGTGGATGTTAAAAGCTATGAGCTTGATACACTTCGCCACAAAATCGCGTTTGTATTGCAGAAAACCGAGCTTTTCTCGGGAACCGTAGCCGAAAATATCCGTTGGGGCAGACCTGACGCTACCGACGATGAGGTGGTAACTGCTGCAAAAATTGCTCAGGCTGATGATTTTATTCGCGGATTCTCCGATGATTATAATACAATAATCGCCGAAAAGGGAGCTTCACTTTCCGGAGGTCAGAAGCAAAGAATCGCAATTGCCCGCGCGATAATCCGCCGTCCCGAGATACTGATCTTCGACGACTCGACCTCTGCGCTTGACCTCGGAACAGAGGCAAAGCTACATAAAGCTCTGCGCGAAAATATCAAGGATACGACAATAATCATGATAGCTCAGCGAATCGCCAGCATCAAAAACTGCGACCGCATTGCTGTAATCGAAAACGGCACAATTGTTGCGTTCGCGCCTCACGATGAGCTGATAAAAACAAGCGCGACTTATCGCGATATCTACGATTCACAAATGAAAAACAGCGAAGGAGGCGATAATAATGGCTGAGAATAATAATCCCAACGAGCGTCCTAATTCCGAGCGTCAGGCTCCGCCTGCAGGCATGATCGGCCCTCGACGCGGAGGTCCGCACGGACCGATGGTACGCGAAAAGCCCAAGAATCTGAAAAAGACGCTTGGAAAGCTAATAAGCTACATTGGCAAAAGCAAATATCTCGTGCTCGCGATGCTCGTTATTGTAACACTCACAGCCGTTTTAAACCTCTCAGGTCCTGCGCTTCAGGCGCAGGCGATTGAAGCAATTACAATCGATTCGGAAGGTGCGCATGTAGATTTTAACAAGCTCTACCTCATCGTTGCGATTATGGCTTTAACCTATATTATCTCATCGGCACTTACCTACTTCCAGGCATTAACTGCCGCGAAGCTTTCTCAGGGCACAGTCCACATGATGCGAAACGACCTGTTTGCAAAGATCTCCTATCTGCCGATACGTTACACAGACACTCACCGTCACGGCGATATCATGAGCCGTATGACAAACGACGTTGAGAATATTTCAAACTCAATCTCAACTTCAATAGCTTCGCTTTTCTCGGGAGTTATTACGCTCATCGGTTCACTTATTATGATGCTCTATTACAGCCCGGCTCTGACGCTTGTTGCTATGATAACGATTCCGCTGACAATACTTGTTTCAACAAATCTGTCGAAATTCATGCGAAAATACTTCGTTCAGCAGCAAAGGTTACTCGGACAGCTAAACGGTCATATTGAAGAATCTGTCACCGGCTACAAAACTGTTATGGCGTACAGCAAGGAAAGCGCGTCCATTGATACATTCTCAAGCATTGCGGCAGAGTATCGAAAAGTCGGTATAAAAGCTAACATTTGGGGCGGAATAATGGGTCCCTGCATGAATATGATAGGAAACTTCGGATATCTGCTTGTCGCGGCAATCGGCGGCTATCTGTCATTTTCAGGCTCGATCTCAATCGCTGCAATTCAGGCGATTCTGCAGTATTCCAAGCAATTCACCCGACCGATAAACGAGATTGCCAACCAATACGCGCAGATTCTGACCGCGGTTGCAGGTGCGGAACGCGTATTTGAGATAATGGAGGCATCTGCCGAAATCGACGAAGGAAAAAATCCGATAAAGCCGGATGACATTCTCGGTGATATCAGATTCAAGGATATGTATTTCTCATATGTTGAGGGCGAGCAGGTTTTAAAGGGCTTCGATCTGGATGTAAAGCGAGGGCAGAAGATTGCGCTTGTCGGTGCTACCGGCTCCGGCAAAACTACGGTTGTAAACCTGCTGACACGCTTCTATGACATTGACAGCGGCGAGATTACTATTGACGGCATAAATATAAACGATATACCAAAGAACACCTTAAGGCGCGCTATCGCAATCGTTCTTCAGGATACCGTCCTGTTCTCCGACACAATTGAGTCGAATATCAAGTACGGCAAGCTCGACGCAACACTCGATGAGGTAAAGCGTGCCGCAGCAACCGCAAATGCCGATGTTTTCATCGAACGACTGCCCGATGGATATTCCACTCAGCTTTCGTCATCCGGAAGCGATCTTTCGCAGGGTCAGCGTCAGCTTCTCTCAATAGCTCGCGCGGTGCTTGCAGATCCGAAAATTCTCATCCTTGACGAAGCTACCTCAAGCGTTGACACCCGAACCGAAATGAACATTCAATCAGCGATGGTTGCACTTATGAAGAATCGCACCTCGCTCATCATCGCTCACCGCCTTTCCACCATTCGCGATGCGGACAAAATTGTTGTTCTCGACAAGGGCGTTGTCGCCGAGGTCGGCTCACACGAGGAGCTACTTGAAAAAAAGGGTGCATATTACCGTCTGTATCAAAACCAGTACGCAGGTATTGCAACCTGATCTTTCCGGAAAAAGCATTTAGCTAAAAGTAACACAAAGGCACTTATGAAACACATTTTCTGTGCATCATAAGTGCCCTTTTTATTTAATTTTTCTGCCTTGGCTTCTCGCCTTGGCATAGAGGAGCTTTTGATGATTATTTATCCTCTTTAAGCTTTGAGATTATTTCATCGCCGAGGTTTACCGAAATATTACCTACATTCGAGCTGATCTTTTCGAGATATTCAAGCTCCTTGAGGCGGCGGAGGGTGGAGTTTTCATCCATCAGCTTCGCGGTGTTGAGAAGCGAGCGTGTTGATGCGACCTCCTCGCGGCGCATGATTACATTTGCCTGAGCGCGTTTTTCCGCAAGAAGAACGGTGTTCATAATATCGCGAATCTCACCCGGAAGAATGATATCGCGAACTCCGCAGTCGGATATCTCAACATACAGACGGTGTGCGGCGAGATGAAGCTTATCGCCGATAGCCTTTGCCATTTTATCGCGGGATGCTAAAATTTCATCAAGCGTATGCTCGGCAACATATTCACGCATTGCGAGCTGAGCTGCCATTCTGATTTGCTCATGGTAATCGTCGATCTCTGTGCTCAGCTTTACGCAGTCGATTATGCGATAGTTTAATACGATGCTTAATCTGAGAGCAATTTTATCCGACGTCAAGAGCTCCTGACCTGTTATAACCATCTGAGTTTTTCTAAGGTCAAAAAGCTGTGCGGACACCTCTACACCGCCGCGCCAGAAATAATATGTTCCGCAGTCGAGAACACGGCGAAGCTTGTTGTCGTAGTATAACAGCGCGCGCTGATATTCTGCGACCTTGACTGAGATAACAAGCTCGCTTGGAAGCTTATTTACGATTTGTCTAGGCAGGCTGGATATTTCGATTGCGCGTGTATCTACCATTCTGAAATGATATCCCGCCGCGCGGAAATAGGCATACCGTCCGGGACGAAGTGCTTCCACAAAATTTTTACCTAAAAATCTTAGTGCGACATTGCCGTCGGGAACATTGATAACATGAACTGCTGACGCAAATCCGCGATTTTCCATTAGCGTTTCGAGCGTGCTGTGCTTAGGTGTGATTTCTTTTTCAAGCGAGAGCTTTTCGATTGTAGTCGAATCGAAATGATGATATTTGCCGGGTGACAGTAACCCTATGAAGCGTCCGTCACGATAAAGCAATCCGCGCTGATTTTCAAGAACGATAGTTTTCATTAATGATCTCCATAACTCTCGCGAAGCGAAAGCTCCCTTCATTGTTGTCATTTTAAGCGGTCAGATTGGAGCATCCTGCCTTTACACGGCGTAGCAGTTAAGCGAGGTCTAACATATACAGCAGCAAACAATGCTGTGGCATAAGGTCGACAACGCGGTATCCCTGCCCGACAAGGCGTAAATAGCAGTTCATCGCCTCGTCACAAGCCAAAGCTCAGGCGAGCCGATGCTGATAGCTCCAATAAAACCGTCCTGATATTATGAGCTGAAATCTCATCAGCGGTAGACAATTTTTTGCCATGCGCGTTGGTACACCGAGCGCAGCCCGATTAAATAAAAATCGGTTTGTCTATATTAATTATATCAAATTTTATTCGATTTTGCAATAGCCTTATTGATTTTTTGCAGTCCTTTTTAAATAATGTCACAAAAAACGGTTCGACTTATGCGGTGGACACTCAAGGACAGCTTGTAATCGGAATAATATATAAAAGGTGAAGTTCGACAAACGAACTTCACCTTTTTGCCATATGATATCGAAGTTTCAAAAAATGAGATTTATCCTCACTAAATAATATAGCATATTAATTGTTAATATAAATACAGAACAAATATGTATAACGCTTTTATATTTGCCAAAGCGCATACTAAACACTTCACACATAAATACAAGACTTACAGGCACAGCCATTATATTATGCGTGATATATTGTTCAAAATCGCCTTTTAGCAACGAAATGAGCGCTCTCCCCATATTACATGTAGGGCACGGAACTTTCGTAATATTGAAGATCAAACATGTAATATTAAAAGTTCTGCATATAATATAACAAACAACAAAAAGAAGTATAAGAGTTATCTCGTATGAAAGCAATCTTTTAAATGAGCGCCATAACATTATTGAAATTCAAATCTTTTACCTTTTTTGATATTGTGAACCAATCCACCAGAGCTAAAATTCCACATACGCCACCTGTCAAAAGCTTCAGTATACCCAAGCCTATATCACCAATCATAAATCTATCTACTCCCAGAACACCTAAGAATATGGAAACCAAAAGGATTGTTGTGGGATCCTTTAGCTCTATTGTTGATACCAACGCGAACTTTTCTTCATCCATTGTTCTAAGCTTGTCTTTTAGGTACATAATCTTTTCTGCAGGGAAATATTTTTGGTTTGTCATAATAAACATATCAATTTTTTGCTGATCCATTTTTATCACCTCATAATATTTTTGACATTCAGTAAATGTCATTATGTTTATTGTATCATGATAAAATAAATTTGTCAAGCACTAAATGTCAAAAAAGGTGGATTTAATGTTTAAAAATAAATCAAAATCAGGAAAAAACAATATATGCGGCGAAAATGTTTATATTTTGAGGAAACAGCAAGTACCCAGAATGTCCCAACGCATTTTGGCTGAAAAACTGCAGCTCAAAGGTATCGATGTTGATAAAAATGCTATCCAACGTATCGAAAGTGGAGAACGGTTTGTGACAGATATTGAACTAAAAGTATTGGCAGAAATCTTTGATGTATCAATTGACAACCTCCTTAATTTAAATTGTTCGATTTAAATTGTTCGCCATTGTAACAAGCAGGAAAAATGTATATCACTTTTTCCAATAATTTAGGATAATCCTAAAACCTTAAAATGGGACGATGATGACATAGTCCCCAACAACACGGTTTGTCGGATGAATCCCTTAGTTTCGGCTTCGCCGAACCAGCGCACCTCAGGCAAGGGAGCCAATGCTGACCCATACGAAAAAAGGCTGAACGATTGATTTCGTTCAGCCTTTTAAATTTCTGTCCTTAAGGGTACGCCCTATACTCGAACCGTTTTCCAATTCAAACATTTTGTACTTCGGATTGTAGGCTTTTTGCCTTTTCAAGTGCTTCGTCAATATTCGCAACGTAGTTCTCCGCTCCGACCTTGTCGTAGAAGCCTGCCTTTTTCATGACGGAAAGAGGCGACTCATTTACATGCGAGAAAAGCACGGTGATATTTTTGCTCTTGCATATCGCATGCTGAAGCTCGAGATTTCTCATCGCAGTCGCATCGATAGATGGAACGTTACGCATTCGAATAATGACTACCCTTGTATCAGCTTCAGTCGCAAAATCGAGGAACTTGTCCGCATCTGCGAAAAACATCGGACCGCTGATTTCGTAAACAACCGTTCCGCTTGGAATTTCCTTTGCCCTGCTGTCCGAAATACTATCCTTGCCCTCCCAACGGCGGACATTGGTGACATCGGACATCTTCTTCATAAAGAGAATAGTTGCAAGCACAAGTCCTACTGCAATTGCTACAACGAGGTCAAACACCACAGTCAGCACAAATGTGACGACCAAAACGAATGTATCGCTCAGAGGTGAGAAGCGGCAGATATTGACAAAATGCCTCCACTCGCTCATATTGTATGCTACTACAAAGAGTATTGCCGCGATTATCGGCATAGGAATCATTTTTGCAAGCGGCATCAGAACGAGCAAGAACAAAAGCAGCACCAATGCATGGACAATACCTGCAATCGGTGAACGACCGCCGTTTTTAACATTAGCGGCTGTTCTCGCTATTGCGCCTGTTGCGGGGATTCCGCCGAACAAGCCCGAGCATAAATTACCAATTCCCTGTGCAATAAGCTCCGTGTTGGAATTATGTCTGTCGCCAATCATTCCGTCCGAAACGACGCACGAGAGGAGCGATTCAATCGCCGCAAGAATCGCAATCGTAAACGCACTCGGGATTACTGCCTTTACAGTTTCGAACTCAATGCTCGGAACAGACGGCATCGGGAAACCTGCCGAAAGATCGGGGTACAGCGTTCCGATGGTGTTGACATTGAGGGGGGTAAAATTCACAATAAGTATTCCTGCAACCACCGCAATTATCGACGGAGGTATTTTCGAGCAAATTTTCGAAAACGCGCCGAGCTTTGCTTTTCCGAGCGTCGGCCAGGCAATGAGGATCGCAAGACCGATAAGTCCAACGATAAGCGAATGAACATTCAGCGTTCCGATAGATTTAACGATGGCTTCAACCTTCTCAGAGGTTTCGATAGCAACCGTTCCGGGCGCAAAGCTAAGACCGAGGAAATCCTTAATTTGTCCCACGATGATCGTAATAGCGATACCCGAGGTAAATCCGGTTGTGATAGTCATAGGGATGTACTTTATGAGTGCTCCGAAGCGGAACAAGCCCATTAATATCAGAATAATTCCTGCAAATATTGTTGCAATGACCAATCCCGAAAATCCGTGCGTCGCGACAATACCTGCCACGATTGTAGCAAAAGCCGCTGTCGGACCTGAGATATTGACATTGCTTCCGCCGAAGAACGCGATAACAAAGCCTGCGATGATGGCGGTGTAAAGTCCCTGCTCGGGAGATACGCCCGAGGCAATTGCAAGAGCTATAGACAACGGGAGCGCAATTATCGCAACAATAACGCCTGCGATAATGTCATTTAATAATTTTGATGTGCTGTAGTTTTTAAGTGCGCTGAAAAGCTTTGGTTTAAATGTCTGCATATTATTTGGCGATCAACGCCATCCTCCGAAAATGATTATTCTATCAGTTACAGTGCATATTCCCGTGGAATGCGCCCTCGCGGTTTACATCGCGCTCGGCAAATGAACGGTTGAATCCGACGAGCTTTATTCCACGGTCAACGGTTGCCTTATAAATTTTCTCCATGTCGTTGTACTGAGGCTGTGACATGTTGATTGCGGTAAGTCCCTCAGCCTCGCAAAGCCTCTCGATATAGTGATCACCCTTGCCGCAGAAGTGTACTGCTCCACCGTATTTTTTAAGCAAATAACTATCGTAAGGGAATGCGAACTCATCGTAAAGCTCGGGCGAGAAATTCATCGCGCTGACGTCACGGAGAAGCACACTTCCCTTGAACTTGGTATAATCCCAATGAGCGCTGATTTCCTTTACCTCGGGGAAGATCTTCCGCCACTCCTCGGTAAAGGCTACATATGTATCTGTGATAAGCTGCAGCATCGCGTGAATATTATCGGGATTATCGTATATTTCATAGTACATCTCGCTGCCGAACAATAGCTCGAGAATATCAGCAGGCCCCTGAAGGTCCGGATGATATATTTCTACATATTTTTTGATTTTAGGATATTTTTCAACCACCTCAGCGAAGAACTCACCTGCTGCAAGAGTCCTCTCACCTAACGAGCATCTGAGGTTCGGAATGCCGTTTTCAATAAGCTCGCCCATGCGCTCGATATCAAGTGCCTTCGTGGTCGGAAGCGTATTATTATGGCGCGGCATAACAAATAGCGGCGCGCCGAAAATCGAGGAGAGAATTCCCGTACCGTAATTCGCGCGGATTGCTAAAATTGAGCTTTTTGAATTGAGCGCGTTCGTGACAAACCAAAGCTGCGAAACGAGCATCAACTCATAATCCTCTATAGCGTCGTTGATGTTAATATGAGGTATCTCGACCTTTCCGGGGATCTGCTTTTTCCTGACGGGAGTAAAAATCACGTCAGTTGTCTTATTATTAAGAAAATCCTCCCATTGCTTGTTAAGGTCTTCCTCGACCTCGGGCTCGATTCTGCTCTCAATATCCTCAAGCAGAGCTATAGTTGATTCGGAAAGCTTCATTTCTGATCTCCTGTAATCAAAATATTTACAAAGAAAAAGTGCCGCAAACACGGCACTTTTCGATGTTGGTGGAAACAACTGGAATCGAACCAGTGACCCCTTGCATGTCAAGCAAGTACTCTAACCAGCTGAGCTATGCTTCCGAATTTGTGTGGGAAATGTGGTGGTCGGAATGACAGGATTTGATGAACCTGCACGCGAAACCGCTTCGCGGTGTCGCAGCAAGAACGCAGGCGTTCTTGCATCGAGCTTCAGCCCGCCCTTCAGATGAAGCCAAAGCCCCGGAGCGGAAAGCGCTCCGAGCCTTTGCTTGGTCGGAATGACAGGATTCGAACCTGCGACATCCTGCTCCCAAAGCAGGCGCGCTACCAACTGCGCTACATCCCGAACTACTGCCGCGCATCTGACCTTGTAATTATATCACACGCGCGGCACTTTGTCAAGAGTTTTTTCTTTTTTTGCATGCCGATTCAGACAATACGGTTAATGCCCTCGCCCGTTTTTATGTAACTTTCAAGCGACAATTCGATAACCGACAGAAGCCTCTCACGCGCCGCCTTGCTTGCCCATGCGATGTGAGGCGTGATTATACAGTTCTTAGCCGAAAGCAGAGGATTGTCCTTAAGCGCAGGCTCCACCGCCAAAACATCAAGCGCCGCACCGCTTATTTTTCCGCAGTTCAACGCGTCGGCAACATCACGCTCGATTAATACCGCGCCCCTCGAGGTATTAATCAGCTTAACTCCATCGCGCATCTTTGAGATTAATTCAGCATTTACAAGACCTCGCGTGGAATCGTTCAAGGGGCAATGGAGCGAGATATAATCGCTCTCGGCAAGAATATCCGCAAGCGCTTTATACTTTACAATTTCGGTGTCGGAATGTCCGCTCGGAGTGTATGCAATTACTCTCATGCCAAGCGCATTTGCGCCTGCGGCAACACGCTTTCCGATATTTCCACAGCCGATAAGTCCAAGCGTTCTCCCCTCAAGCTCCTCAAAGCGAACATTCTGATACAAGTATCCCGGAACGCCCGTCCATTTCGAATCCTTGACAATTTGCTGCATGCCGATAATATCGGTGCTGAGTGCGAGCAGGAATTGCAGAGTAAGCTGCGCTACCGATGCCGTGGAATACGCCGGAACATTCACGACCTTCACTCCACGCGCGCGGCATGCTTCAATATCTATCATATCAAATCCGGTTCCGAGCGTGGATATGTATTTTATCGTCGGACAAGCGTCGAGAACCTTTGCTGTAACCTTAGCACGGTTTGTAAAAACGACCTCGGCACCAAAGCATTTTTGCGCACATTCCTCATCCGGTGTCTTGTCGTTAACCTCGACCTCTCCATATTTATTTAAAAAATCCCAGCTCAGGTCGCCGGGGTTCACTGCGAATCCGTCAAGAATAACTATTTTCATTGTAATCCTCCGATTATCATGTATTTTATAGATTAGAGTATACCACAAAACTTCATTAATTGCAAGCGTTATAATACCTCAGATAGCAATTTATCACAGAGATAATATACTAAAATGAGGTGATTCATATTTCCTACTTATCTGACCTGCTGCCCGGTGAGGCGGCATTTATATATTCGATTTCCGCGTGCCCATTGCGTGAGCGGCTTTACGACCTTGGATTTACTGCAAGCGGACGTGTGGAATGTGTAGCCAAAGCTCCGCTCGGAGGGCCTTGCGCTTATTTGATACGCGGAGCTGTAATTGCGCTCAGACGCGAGGATGCGAGATTTGTCAAGGTTCAGCGCATCCCTGCTTCAAGCGGCGGAAAGCATTATGTCAGCTCATAATAAAGATATAATCCGCGTGGCTCTTGCAGGCAATCCGAATGTCGGAAAGAGCTCTCTTTTCAACAGACTGACAGGGCTTAATCAGCACACGGGCAACTGGACCGGCAAAACTGTTGAAACTGCAATCGGAAGCTGTGAGAGGGAAGGGCTGACATTTATAGATTTACCCGGAACCTATTCCCTTCGCGCCCGTTCTGCGGAAGAAGAGGCGGCAAGCGATTTCATAAAAAACGGAAGTGCCGATATTATAGTAGCGGTTTGTGACGCTTGCAACTTAGAGCGAGGGCTGACGCTCGTTTTGCAAATTCTTGAGCTGACACCGAGAGTTATAGTCTGCGTTAACATGTTCGACGAGGCCAAACGCCGCGGAATAGCCTTAAATCTATCTGCTCTTTCGGATATTCTCGGTGTTCCCGTCGTTGCTACAAGTGCTGATAACGGAACGGGACTTAAAAAGCTGTGTGAGGTCATTCGCTCAAACGCCGCCAAGCATGTGCAATCGCACGAATCCCCAATGCGCTATCCGCCCGAATTTGAATCAGAGCTGAAACGGCTGTCGAAATACGGCTTTTCAAGAGGCGATGTTACAAATGCGGTGCTTGAATCCCTGCCCGATCAGTACTGCGCGACAATCCTTTCACGCCCGATAATTGTTGCAGAGGCGATAGCTAATGAAGTTGTTTGCGGAAATGTTGGCTACAGCAACAACGACAGAAGGCTCGATAAAATTATCACTCACCGATTTTGGTCAGTGCCGTTGATGCTTTTAATGCTCGCGGGTATATTCTGGCTGACCATTGTGGGGTCAAATTATCCGTCGACGGTTCTCGAATCGCTTTTTTCTTATACCGAGGCATGGCTGTACGAGCTTTGCGATTTTCTTCCGAATTTTATTCGTGATCCCCTTATTTTGGGCGTTCTTCACACTCTCTTCTCGGTAATTTCGGTAATGCTTCCTCCGATGGCAATATTCTTCCCCCTTTTTACACTCGCCGAGGATTTCGGACTTTTGGGGAGGATCGCATTCAACCTTGACGGAGCATTCAAGCGAAGCGGTGCTTGCGGAAAGCAAGCGCTCACCATGTGTATGAGTCTTGGCTGCACAGCGGTTGGAGCTATCGGCTGCCGCATTATTGATTCGCCGAGGGAGCGTAAGCTTGCCGCTTTAACAGCGTCCTTTATGCCATGCAACGGAAAATTCCCTATGCTCATAGCAATTTCAGCTCTGCTTGTCGGCAAGAGGCTGAGCCCCGTTGTATTGACTGCATTTATCATGCTTTCAGTTATAGCAACCTTGGCTGTTTCAAAGCTTCTTTCAATGACGGTTTTAAAGGGCGAGGCTTCGTCTTTTGCGCTTGAGCTTCCGCCATATCGTCGCCCGCAGTTTCTACGCGTAATTGTTCACTCCTTGATCGAGAGAACTCTGCATGTTCTCAGCCGTGCTGTACTTGCATCAGCGCCTGCAGGACTGATCATCTGGGTGCTTTCAAATACCTTCTATCATGATGCGCCGCTGCTCGCTCATCTATTGGTAATACTTGAGCCGCTCGGCAGATTAATCGGGCTCGACGGAGTTATACTATGCGCTTTCCTGCTCGGATTTCCTGCAAACGAGCTTGTTTTGCCGTTGATTTTATCGGGATACAGCATGCTCGGAATATCTGCCGATTGGTCAGCTTTAACCTGTGTGAATCTTCTGATCTTCACCTTGTTCCACTTCCCTTGCGCTACAACTATTATGACAATAAAAAGGGAGTCGGGTCTTAAAATCGCCCTCGGCTCAATTGCTATTCCGACCGTGCTTGGCATCATTCTATGCCTGCTTTCAAGGGTACTGTTCTCTTTTATGTAAAGAGATTGACTTTTGGCACGTTTTATAATAAAATAGATATATAAAGACAAAGGAGTTGGCTTGATGATTACCTCAGAGCAGAAAAAAATATTTGAGGACTGCTGCAGCTCCGCTCTTGTCGGAACGCACGAGCAGCGCGGGATCGGAACGCTCGGTGAGCGCACCTTGCATGTTATCCTGAAGCATTTTTTTGAGCCTGACACCGCCTTTCACGAGCAAAAGATCGGGCGTTATGTCGCTGATATCTGCACGGGTGATGAGATAATCGAAATACAAACGCGCGCTTTTGGCAATCTGCGAGGGAAGCTTCAGGCATTTACTCCGCTTTGCAAGGTAAATGTAGTCTATCCCATTGCCAACGTAAAGCAAATAACCTGGCTCGACCCCGACAGCGGCGAGCTTTCCGAGCGGCGCAAATCCCCAAAACACGGAAAGCCGTGGGATTTTCTGTTTGAGCTCTATGCTCTGCGCCCAATAATGCCGCTTTCAAATGTCACTTTTACTCTTGTATTTTGCAACATCGAGGAATTCAGGCTGAAAAACGGCTATGGCAGCGATAAAAAAAGAGGCTCGCAAAGATACGAGCGCATACCGACCGAGCTTTGTGATATAATCGTACTGTCAGAGCCGCGTGATTATCTTAGGTTAATTCCCGAGGTTTCGGACAATTTTACGGTTGCGGATTTCGCCAAGGCGGCGAAAATGACTCGCGGAACAGCAGGAAAAGCGGTTCGCACGCTTGAATCGCTCAATGTGATTGAAATGGTTGGAAAATGCGGCAAAGCGTTTGTTTACCAACGCATAAAATTTTAAGGCAGTACCACACGATTCTGATGGTGCAGATGCGCCGGCGGATTTTTTGTGACGAATGACGGGAAAGATGCCAGCAGATGTGCCATCAAAGCGTCAGCCGTGAATTGTGCGGTGCTGCCTTATAAACGAACGCCCACAAGCCTGATTATGGCTTGCGGGCGTTGATTATTTAGCGTCAGATTTTAAAAAGCAGCTCGTCATAGGTTGGGAACGGCCAATGCTCCTTGCCTACGATTTCTTCAAGCGAATCCGCTGCAGCTCTTACAGCGTTCATCGCGGGAATCAGCGTATCGCGAATAAAGAACATCTGCGTTTCGGTATTCGTTATAGCGTGGCAATCCGAGATAGCCTTCGAAAGCACCGAAATGTTTTCATAAAGCGAATCTGCAAGATTTCCAATCTCACATGCAAGTGCAGTTTCAGCTTTTGAGCTTACGCCGAGTTGAATCGACGCGTTTGCCGTGTCGGCAGCCAAGCGCTTGTAGCTAAGAACCGCAGGCATGATTTCTTTTCTCGCCATATCAAGCATCGTCTGTGCTTCTATTGCAATAACCTTGCAATAGCTTTCCATATGTATCTCATGGCGTGAGCGCATTTCCGTTTCTGTGAAAATGCGGTGCTTTTCGTAAAGAGAAATATTCTTTTCAGAAACAAAATATGGGAGTGCATCGGGAGTTGTTCGGAGATTCAACAGTCCGCGGCGTTCAGCCTCCTCAACCCATTCCTCCGAGTAATTGTTTCCGTTGAATATAACGCGCTTATGCTGAGTGTAAATCGATTTGATAAGCGCTCCAACCGCCTTGTTAATATCCTCGCCCGACGCAACTGCCGCTTCGAGCTTATCAACAATACGGGAAAGCTCCTCTGCGACGATTGTATTCAGGGTAATATTAGGACCCGAAATTGAAATTGATGAGCCAAGACTGCGGAATTCGAATTTATTACCCGTAAACGCAAACGGAGAGGTTCGGTTTCGGTCGGTTGTATCCTTAGGGAATTTCGGCAATACATTCGCACCGATCTCCATCAGCGATTTCTGATGCGCATCATAGATAGTGTCGTTTTCGATAGAATCGAGTATTGCAGTCAGTTCATCACCGAGGAACATCGACATTATTGCAGGCGGAGCTTCAGCCGCGCCAAGGCGATGGTCATTTCCCGCAGACGCAACAGAAACACGAAGCAAATCCTGATAATCGTCTACAGCCGCAATTACAGCCGAAAGGAAGAGTAAGAATCTCGCGTTTTCGCTCGGAGTTTCACCTGGGTCGAGAAGGTTTGGACCATCCTTGATTGCAAGCGCCCAGTTGTTGTGCTTACCGCTTCCGTTAACACCTACGAACGGTTTTTCATGGAGCAGGCAAACAAGCCCATGTTTTGCCGCAACCTTTTTCATCATCTCCATTGTGAGCTGATTATGGTCGGTGGCAATATTGGTTGTAGTAAATATCGGTGCGAGCTCATGCTGTGCCGGAGCCGCCTCATTATGCTCGGTTTTTGCAACCACGCCAAGCTTCCACAGCTCGCTGTCAAGCTCTGCCATGAATGCCTTTACGCGAGGCTTTATCGAGCCGAAATAATGGTCCTCAAGCTCCTGCCCCTTTGGAGGCTTTGCGCCGAACAGAGTGCGTCCTGTGATAACTAAGTCTTTTCTCTTATCGTAAAGCTCCTTGTCAACGAGGAAATACTCCTGCTCAGGTCCAACGGTGCTTACGACCTGAGCCTCTGTTCCGAGAAGCTTTAAAACTCTTGAAGCCTGCTTTTGAACGGCTTCCATTGAGCGAAGGAGCGGTGTTTTCTTGTCGAGGGCTTCGCCGCCGTAGGAGCAGAATGCAGTTGGTATGCAGAGTGTTCCATCTTTAATGAAGGCGTACGAGGTTGGGTCCCACGCAGTATATCCGCGAGCCTCAAACGTCGCGCGAAGTCCTCCCGACGGAAAGCTTGATGCATCGGGCTCGCCCTTTATCAGCTCCTTGCCGGAAAACTCCATTATAACATCACGCCCCTT